>CAYHQN010000080.1:0-20300 GCA_964358545.1 uncultured Tangfeifania sp.
CAAACATTTCAAACATTTCAAACATTTCAAACATTTCAAACATTTCAAACATTATAAATCCGCATGAAACTACCTTATATTCTGATTGTTGACGACTCCAAAGAGATGCTGACATACATGGAGATCGTTCTCAAATCAGCAAAAGCCACGATCATCTCGGCCAATTCAGGGTTCAAGGCGCTGGAATTGATCAAAAATAAGGAGCTTGCCCTGGCCATTATCGATGTCCAGATGCCCGAAATGAATGGCTATACACTTGCCTTAAAAATCAATGAAAACAGGATTGGGACCATCGTTCCCATCATTTTTCTTACTGCTGTGTACCAGGATCAGGTTGAAATATTGAAGGGGTATGAGTCAGGCGCTGTGGATTATATATTCAAACCGGTCAACAGGGGAATCCTGCTAAGTAAAATCAACGTTTTTCTTGAATTGTACAACCAGCGGATGAATCTTCCCGAGGACCTTAGCCTGCTGAAAAAATTCGAGGACAACCTCTCAAAATCCAATGCTGAACTGGCCGATAGTCAGGTGAAATTCAGAAGCTTTATTGAACATGCCCCTGATGGGGTATTTATCCTGAATAAACAGGGGAGATATCTCGAAATGAATCAGGCAGTTAGCAGTATAACCGGTTATCTCAAGGAGGAACTGCTGGAAATGTCTTTTCATGACCTGATTACCGAGGCCAGTAAAGAGAAATGGAACACTTTTTTACAAAAATTCTTGAATATTGGCACCGCAAACGCAGAACTTTCATTCAGGCACAAAAAAGGCAAAATCAGATGGTGCACTGTGGATGGAGTAAAATTGAGCGATGAACAGTACCTCTGTTTCAGCAAAGATATTACCCACCACAAAGCTGCCGCAGATGCGTTGATGAAGTCAGAGGAGAAATACCGTACCCTTCTGAATGCTTCGCCGGAAGGGATCATTATTGTCGATTTAAAAGGGATAATTACAGATGTATCTGAAATCGGGATGGAACTATATGGCTCTGATTCACAGGATGAATTGATCGGCAAACATATTCTGCGGTTCATGCCCCCGGGTTTAAAAAACAAGTTCAGGGAAATCTACAACAAAACATTGGAGGAAGGCTTGGTGCAAAGCATTGAAATTAAACTTCTTAACAAAAACAAAATTCCTTTTATCTCCGAAATCAGCACCACGCTCATTCAGGGGAAAGGCGGTCAATCTATCGCTTTCATGATTGTGATTCATGACATCACCCACCGCAAAAAGCTGGAACGTCAGATGATCCACAACGACCGGATGACCACCCTGGGTGAGATGGCTACCGGTATTGCCCATGAGATCAATCAACCCCTGAACACCTTGTCAATCCTCTTTGACAACATGCTTTTGGCTGCATCCAAAGAGGATTCTCTTCCCAAAAGTTACCTCGAAAAGAAGACTGAAAAGATTTACGACAACATCTTTCGTATCAAAAATATCATCGACCACGTTCGGGTTTTTTCGCGTAGCCAGGATGATGCCATCTACTCGTCCTTTGAGGTAAACGAGAGTATTAAAAATGCTGCATCAATGATATCCGAACAATTCAGCCACAAAATGATTGAGCTGGATATCGACCTGAGCGATACCTTATCTCCGGCCTTCGGAAATACCTACCAGTTTGAGCAGGTTATTCTCAATTTGCTTATCAATTCGAAGGACGCAATCGAAGAGCTGGAATTGTCACTTGAAATGCCTTTGGAAAAAAAGGTGGCAATACGGACCTACCAACTTAACAAGCTAATAATAGTCGAGGTAAAGGACAATGGAATTGGGATAAAACCCGAAGAGCTTGAAAAAATTATGTTACCTTTCTACACCACAAAAGAGGCCGGAAAAGGAACAGGTTTGGGACTTTCTATTACTTTTGGGATTATCAAGGAGATGAAGGGAGAGATCGCCTTTCAAAGCGAACCTCTCAAGGGGACAAAAGTGACGATAAAGTTGCCGGCAGCGAGGAGATGAAACAATTGGGAAATTGGAAAATGTGAAAATGTGAAAATGGACTGGGAGACTAAGGGACTGGGGGACTAGGGGATGGGGAGAAACTCACTGAGCTGAGCTGAGCTGCACTGCCCTGAGAAGCCTGTCGAAGGGTAAACATTTCAAACTAAAAAACTTTTCAAACATTTGAAGCGTATGGACAAGGATAAAATCAGGGTACTCATTCTCGACGACGAGAAACATTTCACGGAAGAGCTGGCCGAATTTCTGGAGCTCTCAGGACATGTTGTTTATGAATCAAATACGGTTGCTGAGGGTATGGCGATGCTTGACAAAAATCCGGTCGACCTTTTGATACTCGACATCCGTCTGCCTGGTGCAGATGGTCTGGATATTTTGAAAAAAGTAAAAGCTGAAAGGCCAATGCTCGAGGTGATCATCGTCTCCGGTCACGGTGACATGGAGACAGTTATCAAGGCCATGCGCCTGGGAGCTTTCGATTATCTGCGGAAACCATTCCGCCACATCGATATCCAGATTGCCATCGAACGCTCCCAAAAGTTTCTGATCCTTCAGCACAAACTAAAAACAGCTGAAGAGAAAAACTCCCTGATATCAAAATCGATGGAGGAGCAGATCAACAGGCAATTTATCGGTGTATCCCCTGCCATTCAAAGAATTCTCGAACAAGCCATGATGGCCGCCCAATATCCGGACACGAACGTTTTGATTACCGGCGAGAGCGGCACCGGCAAGGAAAATATTGCGAGGATTATCCATTTCGGAAGCTCGCGCAAGAAAAATCTCTTTTGTGCGGTAAACAGTAGCGCCATCACTGATTCGCTACTGGAAAGCGAATTTTTCGGCCACAAAAAAGGCTCCTTTACCGGTGCAATTTCGGACAAGAAAGGTTTCTTCGAGATCAGCGATGAGGGAACTCTTTTCCTGGATGAGATCGCAGATATGCCACTCAACCTTCAGGCCAAGATCCTCCGTTCGATTGAGGAGAAGGTCATCACCCGTGTTGGTGATACCGTACCTATCAAAACCAACTTCCGGATCATTTCGGCTACCAACTACAGTCTCGATTCAATGGTCAAAGAGAAGCGTTTTCGGCTCGACCTGCTGCACAGGCTCAACACCCTTCAGATCCACATTTCTCCGCTTCGTGAGCGAACTGAAGATATCAAGCCATTGATAGAAAGCTTTGTATCTGAATTTGCCCAAAAAATGAACAAACCTATTCCCGGCATTTCAAAATCCATTGTAGATGAACTTTCCAATTATTCGTTTCCAGGCAATGTAAGGGAACTGCGTAACATGGTTGAACGTGCCATAATCTTTAGCAAAGGCGACAAACTCACTATCGAAGATTTCATCGTCTATACCAGGACTTCCGCACCACCTTCTTCCCCTCCGGCACAGACAGAGTCTCTCAGCGATTTACAAGTCAAAGAGAAGCAGTTTATTCTGGACACCCTGAAGGAGTGTCATTTCAACCAGACCGAAACGGCCAATCATCTGGGTATCTCAAGAGATGCGCTAATCCGAAAAATGAAAAAATATTCCATTACCGTATCAAAAACAGATTGAGGGACGAAGGGGACGAAGGGGACGAAGGGGATGACTTGGACGAAGGGGATGACTTGGACGAAGGGGCGAAGAGGAAACAGGGAAACGATGAAACGGAGAACCAAACAGTGCACCCGGGGGAGAATAAGACCGCACAAATGAGCGAATCAGACCGCACAATCATCCGCACAATTCGTAATACTAGTTCATACTGCATACCATTATTCCCTATTTCAATTTATATCTATCTATTTCACAAACCCTTGCAAAACACCATTTAAATTCCGCTCCGAAAAATTCATTTTGGCACAAATTTTGATCACTTCCAGTGAGTTTCTATGGAGATACACTTCGTAGTGTGTTAGATGTTTATTTAATTTAAACCTATATGGAGGAAATTATCGAAAAGTACATCAAGTCTCATTTGAATGGGGTGAAGATGACTGAGATGGAAGAGAGTCTCCAGCAAAGCAGGTTGCGTTTAGGTTATGTGGCCAGCAAATTGGTGCAGGAAGGAAAGATCCGAAAAATAGAAAATCGTTATTATCCAACCTCATTGTTACTTGAAAAAGAAGATAAAGAGGTAAACGCACAAAATAGATTACGCCCTGCTTTCCGTTAATGGATTCAGGCACAAAAATGATTTTTTACTAAATGAGAAAGCTTTTAATTATTGTATTTTCCCTGTCCGGTTTCACGGTATGTGGTTATGCTCAGTCTAATAGTGCTCAGATTACTGCTTCAGTGGATGTAATTGCACCTATTACCATTTCAAGGGCAGCCGACTTGAATTTTGGCAGAATCACCATTGGCGGTGCAGGTACGGTAGTAGTCAGCAGTGGCGGTACACGTACCCAAACCGGCTCCATCACCTTATTGACAGGTGGTAGTGAAGCGGCAGGACTTTTTAATATTACAGGAAGGGCGACTTCCACCTACGCTGTAACTATTCCAAGTTCTGTTGTTCTAAAGAAATCCGGTGCTCCGACCGAAACAATTACGGCTGATACTTTCACCAACAACGCGGTTGCCATCACCGGCAGTTCCGATCAATTGAAAATTGGTGCAACCCTGCACCTGGTCGGAAGTGAAACCGTTGGTGCATACGCTTCTGATCTCTTCGCGGTTACTGTAGCCTATAATTAACTGTTCACTCAATTCATATAAAGAGGAAACTTCCAATTCGGGGTTTCCTCTTTTCTTGGCACTCCGTCCAATCAGCCCCTTAACCTCTACAGGTTCTCGCAGGACACTCAGGACTGTTAGGACGCTCAGTCACATCTTCTCTTTGACTCATCACCCTTCGGCTTCGCTGCTACGCCCAACACCGCCAGGGAATCGTACTGAAATCATCACCCCTCGGCTTCGCTCGGGGACCGGTTCATCTGCACATTTTCATATTTCCCAATTTTCACATTTCCCCTTCGTCCAAGTCATCCTAGTCGTCCCCTTCGTCCAAGTCATCCCAGTCGTCCCCGTCTTTCCGTCCCTCCGTCATTCCTCCCCTCCGTCATTCCTCCTCCGCACAGCTGTACTATTTCGCCCCGCACACCACGAACGTAAGAGAGTTAGAATGGTTTATAAATCAAGTTATTATTTAAAATGAAAACAAATAATAATTCATATTTGCTTGTATATCATTCAATTACCTTCAATATCAAAACCTGAAATTTTATCAATATTAAAAATGGTACGCCATTTGTCATGACACTATCACCGGATCAAATAATTGGGTTCGATTAATAACAAAATGGAAGAGCTGATCGAGAAATACATCAATGCAAATGCGGGCGGGGTCAAAATCGCTGAGATGGAGGAGACCCTGCGGCAAAGCAGACTTCGGTTGGGATATGTAACCAGGAAGCTAATGAACGAAGGAAGGGTTGAAAAGATAGAGAACAGATACTACTCTGTCAACCTCACTGAAAACAAGAAATAAAAGATACAAAATAAACAAAATAAACAAAAAAATAAACAAAAAAACCTCAGAAATCATGAAAAAATTATTTATCTTTATCATCGCGGTGGCCGGATTCGGAGTTAGTTCTTACGCACAAGTTGGTGCTAGTGCAACGGCAACTTCGGCCGCAACAATTGTTACCCCTATTTCAATTACCAAAACAGGTGATATGAATTTTGGAAACGTTTCGGTTAATGCAAATCCAGGAACAGTAGTATTATTGCCTGCAGGAACACGATCTGCAACCGGAGGTGTCACAGTTACTGCAGCAATGGGAGGAACAATCACTGCTGCTACTTTTGATGTTGCAGGGCAAGCAAACTATACTTACTCTATTTCTTTGCCAGTTGGAGCTACACCTGTGACTCTTACACATACCAACGCTGTTAACACTATGACAGCTGGGACATTTTCGAGTGCTGCGGCCTCTGGAACGATGGGAACATTAAGTGCAGGTGGAGTTCAGACTTTAAACGTTGGTGCAACATTGAACGTAGCAGGTGGTCAATTGGCAGGTGTCTATACATCAACAGCATTCACTGTCACTGTTAACTACAACTAGTTCTAAAGATATTTCCAGAAAAAGCTGCTCACTGCAGCTTTTTTTAGACCCTAATAGTTCTTATCTTAATTTTTACTCTATCAAAAAGATTATCAACATATTAACTATTGCCGGGTTGTTATTGACAATACATTCCAATACAAAGGCACAAGTTATTCCGGTGCTGGCGTCGAATGTGGCCTACGCGAACATCACCTGTGTTGTAGTCTCTCCCATCGTGATCACCAAGATGCGCGATATGCACTTTGGCAGCATTGTATCGGGAACGAAGGGTACTGTGGTATTACCTCCTGACGGAGGGCGTCCGATATCTACAGGTAGTGTTGCGCTCCAAAGCTCTGCCAACACTACATCTACAGCAACTTTTGAGGTATCAGATAATCTGGGCAACAATCCCAATACTGTCCGCATGTTTACCGAGTATACCATCACCCTGCCTACCAATGATGTGGTGCTGGTAAACGAAGAGGGAAAAACCATGCTGGTAGGCAATTTCACCAGCAATCCGGCTTCTTCCCAAAAGGGTACGTTGGTCAACGGTATAGGTCAACTTTCGGTTGGGGCCACCCTTTACGTTGAGGCCGACCAAGGTTTGGGACAATATGCATCCACCGCGCCATTCCCAGTTACGGTGAATTTCAATTAAAAATATTTTCATGATTTTGCGTGTACCCCCGACCTTTGATAAAAGGCCTGGGGTTGTTCGTTTAGGGCATCTCGAAAGCAAAGGGCTTCGCTGTTATCATGGATCGATTGAAATAGTTGTGGGGATGAAGATCAACGCATGCATCCTACCTACTACAACATTTGTATAATGCTCATTATCAACGGATTGCTTCGTCGTTCCTCCTCGCAATGACGAATACTGCATAGGGGTGTTGGATGAGGCGAGGGGTGGTTCAGGGAATGTGATTTGTTGTTAATTGTCACCCACCCCTCGCCTCATCCAACTGAACAACTTGCGACCGTCATTGCGACCGCGAGGAACGAGCGGGAAGCAATCTGTCGCCCATCCACCCCTCACGATACAGTAACCGTAGCCGAGGGGCCAAGTGCGAAGCACAATCCGGTCCCTGAGCGGAGCCGAAGGGCCGAGGGGCAAAAAAATTTGATCCCTGATCCGAAATTCGAAATAAATCCCTAAATTTGGTAGTACAACCACATTCCAATGAAAGATTTGCCAAACATCCTAATTGTTGACGATATCCCATCCAACCTAACCTATCTGAAAATTATCATGAAAGGGGTAGAAGCCAATATGATTGAGGCTGAATCCGGTAATGATGCGATCTCTATTACAAAAGGGAAAGAGTTGGCCCTCGCTATACTTGATGTGCAGATGCCCGGAATGAATGGCTATGAATTGGCAAGTGAAATCAATAAATCCCATTCCAGCCAGGTTCCCATTATATTTTTAACGGCTGCATTCCCCGACAATGATCAAATCGAAGCCGGGTACAAATCCGGTGCTGTTGACTATATCATCAAACCGTTGAACCGCAAAATATTAATTAGCAAAATTCAGATATTTCTCCAGCTATTTTCCCAAAAGCAGGAGATCATTGAGAGCCGTGAAGAACTGCTTCGCTCTGAACTTGAGATTCTTAAAGGGAAAAAGGAGCTAGAGCTTCTTAATCACCACCTTATCAATATTCGAGAAGAAGAGAGGGCCTGGATATCCCTGATGATCCATGATGAACTCGGTCAGGCCATGACTGCCATGAAAATGGACCTGAATTGGGTAAAGGAAAATTCAGGAAATCCGGAAGTTCAGGCCTCCAGAATTGGTCACATGATTGAGACTACAAACCAAGTAATCAAGAAGGTACAATCAATTTCGGCCGAACTTCACCCTAAATTATTGAAGGACCTTGGCTTAACCGCTGCCATCGACTGGTATTGCAAGGAACAGAGAGAGCGCACCGGATTGGAAATAAAATTACATCTCAACGAACCTTTGCTGGAAGATTTCAACACGAATCTTGCTCTTTTCAGAGTATTGCAAGAGGCAATGACAAACGTCATCCGCCATGCCAAAGCTTCTGTTGTTCAGGTACATCTGAAAAATTTGGACGATTCGCTGGAAATGGTCATTGAGGACAATGGTACAGGTTTTGATTTCAACAACGTCGAAACCAATAAATCGATGGGGCTCTTTGGCATGAGGGAACGCGCCCGTTATTGCGGGGGAAGAATCATGTTCGGTAATGCTTCTCCAAAGGGCACTCGTCTTACAATTTCGTTACCACAAGTAATATCTTTAAACAAGGAATAGAAACAATTTCTTAACTATGAAAATTCTGATAGCCGATGACCATGCCATTGTACGTGAAGGAGTAAAACAGATTGTCAGGACACTTCCTGAAGTCTCTCAGATTGATGAAGCCTGTGATGGTCAGGAGGCATTGACCAAAATGACCAAGGTCGAGTATGATCTTGTAATCCTTGATATTTCCATGCCTGAGATTTCGGGACTTGATCTGCTGCAGCGTCTTAAAAACAGAGGAAACAAGGCAAGGGTGCTGATGCTGAGTTTTTATCCCCAGGAACAATACGCAGTCAGGGCTTTCAAATTGGGTGCATCGGGTTACCTCTCCAAGGACAGTGCTTTTGAAGAGCTGACCATGGCTATCCGGAAGATTGCAGCCGGCGGAAAGTATGTTTCGGCTGCCTTTGCAGAAAAGTTATTGTTTGAAGAGATCAATCCCAACCTGAACACGCTGCATGAATCGCTTTCCGAAAGAGAGTTCCAGGTCATGATCATGTTGGCCAAAGGGATATCCGTGACCGAAATAGCGGCAGCCATCTTTCTATCCGACAAGACTGTGGCCACTTATCGTGCCAGGATCATGGAAAAAATGCAACTAAAGAAGAATGCAGATCTAACGATTTATGCCTTAAGAAATAAATTGATTGAATAGAGATTTGTAGGTAAAAACCCTACATCCGAAACATCCATTTCCCTACATTGATCCTCCGGTTTCCTGATTTCCAGCGGAGTGCGGTGACTATAAATTTGCTTTCATAAGAGATCACCAAAAATGCCATGAAAGCAAAATTATTCTTCACACTGATTCTTCTGATAACCCTCTTCCAGGTTAAGATGTCAGCACAGGCAACAGCCTACGCCAACATTTTTGCAACCATCGTGGCTCCGGCAGCCATGACCAAGGAGATGGATATGAGTGCAGGTGAAATTATTGCTACAAGAAGCAGCTCAACAAACGCATTGTCAGTACAAAATATCAACTCTACCGAAAACGTCAATCTTTCAAAAAGCGGGCAAACTACTGTTGCAGCTTTCCAGGTTACCGGGAAAAATAACACCTACGCGATAACCGTTCAAAACCAACCGGTAGTTCTGGTAAACGAAAGTGCCAACAGCGTAACTGTCAATAATTTCACAAGTGAAACAGCCATGATTTCCAATACCGATAACGGAGCGCAAAGGATCAGAATAAGCGCCAACTTAAATGTTTCTGAAAATCAACCTACCGGAAATTATGACTCAACAGCTCCCTTCAATGTAACACTGAATTACAACTGATTAGACAAAATAGGTAGAGAAAAAGCATTTAGGGAAACGTTCAAAATGAGAGCGTTTCCCTTTTTTTTTTAGTAGTTCGGGTAGATATTGCTCCTAAATGTTATTTTTGTAGGAATTTTATGTAATATTGCCTTGGCAGATGAATAAAATGTCGACTAACATTTGACCCATTTTTCTATTATAACTATTTATGCTAAAGGGAACTAATCTTACTAAATGTTGTATCATACTGATAGGATCGGTTTTGCTTATTACTTGCACCAATTTGAATGGGTTTGCCCAGGGCGACCTTATGGTTTTTCCCAAAAGGATAGTTTTTGATAGTCCCAGAAGTACCAATGAGTTAAACCTTGCCAACATCGGAAACGATACGGCCCGGTACAACATTTCATTTGTGCAGTACCGTATGAACGAAGACGGATCTTTTACAGAGATTACCATTCCTGATGAGGGTCAAAATTTTTCCGATAAATTTCTAAGATATTATCCACGGAGTATTATACTGGCTCCCAAAGAGTCCCAGGTGGTAAAAGTACAATTAACCAAAGTCAGTGAGTTGAAGCCCGGAGAATATCGTTCGCATATCTATTTCAGGGCCATTCCCAATATGAGGCCACTGGGAGAAGAGGAGAAAAACAAAGATACGACAACGGTTTCCGTTCGATTGATACCCGTTTTTGGAATCACCATTCCGGCCATCATCCGAATCGGAGAAAACACTTCGAAGGTTACTTTGTCCGATCTAAGCTATACTGTTGTGAATGATACTGTTCCTACGCTGAAAGTTGCCTTCAACAGAACTGGCAACATGTCGAAGTATGGGGATTTATCTGTGGTTCACATCTCCCCTTCCGGAAAAAGGACTGAAGCTGGTCAGGCAAATGGCATTTCCGTATATACACCCAATACCATCAGACGATTCACGCTTAACCTGCGAACAGACAAGGGGATCGATTATCGTTCCGGCAAGTTGTATGTTACCTATTCAGCTCCCAGCGATACCAAGAAAGAGGTATATGCCGAGGCAGAGCTGGAGCTGAAGTAACTCCAATTCCCTACGATTGTGCGCCCATTTCCGCACAATTTTTCTCCAACAACTTCTATCTTTAGAAATTTGCTATTTAAACACATATATATAGGATTGTATATGTCTGATATTGTGTGTATTGTAAAGTAATTCCATATTATAGCAAACTCCACAACAAATTGGTACATCTTTTGCTGTTACTTATCGTTAAAATCTGTTGAAGATTAGCTGATTATTTCAATAAAGTCAGGGTTATCCGCGGTTTTATAGGCATAAATAGCTATATTCGTGAACGATATGAGAAATTTCGGACAATTTGCTATTTTAGAACGCGACCAAACTGCTGCAGCTTTCCGCAATCGTTTGCTTACCAGCGCAGAAGAGATTTCTACACCTCTGTTCAAGCCTTTAACTTTGCTGAATTCAAAGGTTTTTCCTTTTCAACAATTCCTGCTGCCAGTAAAGGCGATGGTGGTAGCATTACTCTTTTTTTTTGTGAGCAGTAACGCATTTGCACAAACCCGGGTTCAGTTTACAACCGGAAATACTGGAAATAATGCTGCAACTACTATTACAATGACACCATTGGCTACTACGCCAGTCAATGGCAATACTTTAGTGGCTATTATTTCAACCCGGGGTACTTCGGCAAATCAGGTAAGCTCCATTACCCAAACAGGAGCAACATGGTCGCGCGCTACTCAGGCGGCAAATGCAAACGGTACGACGACCGAAATCTGGTATGCTCCTAATGTAACCGGTGCAGGAACTACAATTACTGTAAATTTGGCTAGCCTTCGGGCTGCGGCCATTGTTATTGAGTATAGCGGAATTTTAACTGCCAGCCCTTTAGATGCTATAGCTAACACTACAGGTAACAGCGCTACTGCAAGTACAGGTACTACAACTACCACTACACAGGCCAATGAGCTTTGGATTGGTGGTATTGGATTGGTTAATAGTAGGTATACGCTTGGGACACCAACCAACTCTTTTAGTGCGGTTACAAATACAGCCTCGACTAGTGGAGGAGCAGGCAATAATGCCAAAATATATGCCCTTGAGAAAATTGTTACAGTAACCGGAACTGCTTCAACGGGTGGTACAGTAAGTACTTCTTCGCAATGGTCAGGCGCCATTGCTACATTTAAAAAAGCTCCAATAACCTCAACTGGTACAGGTGGAAACTGGAGTAATACAGGTACATGGGTAGGTGGCGTTGTTCCGGCTACTGGAGATAATGTGGTTATTGCCGGCGGGGCAACAGTTACGATAGACGCTACAACTGCTGCAATTGGAAACTTAACAGTCAATGGGATACTGGATAACAATTACAACACAATATCCGGATCAGGAACACTTACTGTATCCGGAACAGGAACACTTCTGGTTGGGGGTACTTTCCCATCTTTTACCGGAGCCAAGACAT
This sequence comes from uncultured Tangfeifania sp., assembly GCA_964358545.1. Taxonomy (GTDB): domain Bacteria; phylum Bacteroidota; class Bacteroidia; order Bacteroidales; family Prolixibacteraceae; genus CAINVV01. Next base: position 12,060 of record CAYHQN010000080.1, read on the forward strand.
TCAGCACAGGAAGTACTGTAAATTATAATGGAGCTGGTAATCAAACAGTTTCGGCTCTAGCATATAGCAATCTCACACTCTCTAACGCCAGTGCAAAGTCAACAACTGGTGCAACTGTCTCCGGCATTCTTTCGATAGAAGGAACTGCATCAATTAGTGGAACAGTTCCAACCTGGTCAGGTACAGCCTATACACTGCAATACAAAACAACGGATGCCCATACAGCTGGCACAGAATGGATCACGCCATTTGCAGGATCTGGCGGTGTTATTATAGCTAATACCGCCGGATCAGTAACCATGAATAATGCCAAAACATTCAACACGGGTGTGCCTCTAACCATTAATAGCGGAGCCACATTAAATTCCTCAACTTACTCAAATACATTTAGTGCAACTTCGGTTGTGACTATCAATGGAACATTCCAGACTGCAAATACAACAGGTTTTTCCGGTGCTGCAGGTACGGCAATCAGTTCAACAAACAATCCAACTATAGCACTTGGTGGAAGTTCTACCATTGAATATACTGTTCTTAACGGAGGTCAAACTATAACAGGTAGATACTATGATAATCTTACCATTGACAATTCCAGTGTGACTAACACTGCCGGTGGAGCTATAACGGTGGGCGGAACTCTGACTACTACTGCCGGTGGCACTTTAAACATGGTAACTTATGCGTTAGGTGTTACCAATGTCACTCATGCCGGGATCCTCAGAACACAAAATTTAACTGCGACACCTATTACAGCCTCGAAAATCTGGGGAGGAACTGTTACATTTGATGGTGGCAGTGCACAAATAATCCCGGCTTCAAACTTCAATAACCTTACCCTTAGTAATAGTACCGGTGCAAGCTTGGGTGGAGCAATTAATGTTGGTGGCAACCTCACGTTAACAAGCGGTATTTTAACAACAGGAGCTAATTTACTGGCGGTAACCAACACCTCTGGCAGTGCTGTGACCGGTTACTCCGCATCAAGCTATGTAAACGGACCCTTGCAGTGGACGTTACTCAACGGCAACTCCTATCTGTTTCCTGTTGGTGATGCAACCAATTACCGTCCATTTGAACTCAATAATACAGTTTGCTCTTCTCCGGTCATCAGGGTTACCATGGCCAGTACCGGAGCAAGCACAGTAGATGCCACCTTATCCTCCGTTGCTGCCCGGAACTGGTATGCCCAATTGATCGGTGGTACTTTTACAAGTGCAACAGTCAGGCTAACAGAAAGCGGATTAACCAGTTCGAATGCTGTAGCAAGCGCTACAGCTGCTCAAGCCGGCCCCTACACCAACCAGGGCGGAAATAGTATTGCCGGCGGAACTATAACTTCCAATGCAGCAATTTCTTATACCGGTTCCACTTATTTCGCAATAGGAACGGTTCCTCCTGCTGTTGTTTTATCCAATAATGGAACCCAGGTTACAGCAGGTAATGTTGTCGGAGGAACAACCAATGTATTGCTGCATCAGTCAGCCCTTGCTGTTACCATTGTCAACGCCACTCTTACCGGCATGACGTGTACCACAGCAGGTAGTTACTTTTCAGCCGACATAACCAATCTTAAAGCCTGGTACCAAACCACCAGCACTTTTAATGCGGGAACAGCTACCTTGTTAAGTACTTTAACAAACCCAGGAGCTGCCGGTGCAAAAACATTTCCATCATTTGTATCTCAGTCAATAACCAGTGGAACCACCGGTTACATTTTCATTACTGCCGATGTCGCTGCAGGAGCAGTACCAGGTCATACAATTAATCCCAGTGCTTTAACCACTACAGATTTTACTTTCACAAAAGCCACTAAATCAGGATCAACCACTGCCGGAGGTGCCCAAACTATTATTGCCGGAACTGCAACCAAGTTGGTGTACACGGTAGTACCATCAACCGGAACTGCCGGAACGGCCTTCAGCGTGACTGTTCAGTCGCAGGATGTAAATGGAAATCCTTCCAACCTGGCAAGTGCCACAACAATCACCCTGAGCAAAGCTACCGGAAGCGGTACACTGTCCGGTGTTCTTACAGGGAGTATTGGGATAGGTTCAAACAGCGTTACAATTGCAACCCCGGTATATTCCATGGCAGATGTAATGACTTTGACTGCTACCGCATCGGGAGGTGTTACCTTGACCGCTGTCACAAGCGGAAACATCTCTTTCTCGGCAGGTGCAGTGGATCATTTTATAATATCAACCATTACCACTCCCCAGACAGTGGGAACAGCCATTACAGGAATCACCCTGACTGCACAGGATATCAACAACAATACCGCAACCAGTTTCGTATCATCCGTCACATATAGCGGAACGGCTGGAATCACCGGAACTTCAGCTGCTTTTACAGCTGGTGTGCTCTCCGGCGTAAGCGTAACGCCTACTGTCTCCGGCACTTCACTTACATTCGTTGTCACTGGTTCAACCAAGACCGGCACAGCGACAATTGCTACCATCAATCCGGGGGCTCCAACTGCCATTTCCGCAACACCTGCCTCAATCAGCTCCGGATCCTCTGGGACTATAAGCCTTGCGGCCAGTGGTGGCGGCGATGGTGGCACGGCAGTCCTGACATGGTATGCAGGAGGCTGCGGTTCAGGAACATCTATTGGATCAGGAAGTCCGCTGCTTATCAGTTATCCGGCATCCGCTACCACCTATTATGCAAGATGGGAGAATGGCGGCGTTTACTCCACCTGTTTGAATACGACTGTCACGGTAGCGAATACTTTCTATTCTTATCAGTCGGGCGACTGGAATACCGCGAACACCTGGACAACTGACCCATCCGGTTCCTTCTGGGTAAATGGTGGTATCCCATCGGCAGCAGACAATGTCGTCATCCTGAACGGACGAACTATTACGGTCAATGAGAATGGAAAGAGCGTTAATTCACTGGAACTCCGTTTGGGAGGTACACTTGACCTACAAACAACCATGTCACACAACTTTGGTACAGTAATCGGACAAGGAGTATTAAAACTTGCTTCCGGTAATTTCCCGGGTGGAGTATATACTGGCTTTGTCGCTGTGACTGGGGGAACAGTTGAGTATTATAATCTTAATAACCAGAGCCTCAGCAGCACCCAGCTTACCTACAACAAACTAATCGTATCAAACTATACAGCATCCGCTTGTACCACCTATTTGAACAATGCAAGCAACAACATTAACTACACGGTCAACGGCACCTTTGATTTGAATAAGTATGGAGCGGGTAGCCTGACATTTAATTTCGGAAATCCCATTCCATCCGACAACCTGATCAACATGACGGTTGCAGGCAATTTTAATGTTGCATCCGGTTGTGCTATCGGGGTAAATAATTTTGCGACTGCCCATACCCTTGCCTCTTCGGATGTGAGCACTTCAATAGTCAATCCGGTTCATAGCCTGACCCTTTACGGAAATCTCACCAACAATGGTTCGGTCAGGTTTACAGGATTGCCCGCCCCGTTCAATAATGCTTATTATCTCCTCACAACTACCGCTAATGGCGGCACCAATTACGGTGACGTTCAGGTGATCTTTACGGGTGCCACCAACAATACGGTTACCTGTAACGGAACCACCGATTTTTTCAGGTTCATTGTAGAAAAAGGATCAGACCAAACCTATTCACTGGATGTAAATGCATCCAATTCGGCCAATTTTGCCATATACGGCCCCAACAACCAGGGTAACAACAACTTTGCAGGATACGGCTATTATTACAAAGCGCTGTTCCTCCATTATGGCACCCTGAAGTTGAATGCCAACATTAACATTCCATCTATCTCTGAGGGGGGACAGGACTTTCTGCTTAATCCATCTGCCTGTTTGTGGGTGAATGGCGCCAATGTCTCTACAACGGTCAGTGGACTCAATGGAACTGGCTATCAGGCAGCCACATTTTACGGCAGGTTACGCGTCAGCGCGGGTCAATTCTCAACAGGCGATGCGGCCGGTATCGTTTTAGGCAATCTGAGTACTCCTGAAATTAATATTGAAGGAACCGGTACGCTGGATGTCAGTCAGGTATGGAACGCTACAGGAGCATCCAACCTTATCAGTTATACACAGACAGGTGGTACAGCCAACTTCAGATTAATGGGAGAAAACCATGCAGGGGCAGTACTTTCGCTTGACAATATCAACACGGTATTTAACATGAGCGGGGGCACCATCAATTTCACCGAAAATACATTCACTGGTGGAGGCAAAGATTACCGTCTCTTCAACATCCAGGTACAACCGGGAAAATATACTGTAAGCGGTGGTACAATAAACGTAAATGTACCAGGTTCAGCTACAGTTTACACAGGCAATACGACCGTTCCTTTCTACAACATGAATGTCACGAATAGGACAGGTTCAGGGACTGTGACATTACAAATGGCTACTCCCGGATCAACCCTGACTGTTTTAAATGATCTTTCTATTGGGATTGGAGCCACCCTGGATATGAATACGAATACGATAGGGTTGGAAGTTGGTCGTAATTTCAGTTTAGTCTCAGGAGCAACCTATACACCGGGAGCCAATACCACCACCTTCAACGGTTCGGGAGTACAGACGTTTACCAATACAGGAACCATCACAAGCGGTTTGAATAACTTCACTCTTTCAAATACCAGCAATACCAATATTACCAACAATCTTTCTGTGAGGGGACTGCTGTCGATCAACAATGGATGTATTCTGAACGATCAGGGCTTTACCATCAATGCTGCCGGTAACATCATTAATTCAGGGACACATAGCAGCCAGGCAAATGGAAGTATTCTTTTAAACGGGACATTGGCTCAAACCATAGGAGGATCAGGTACGGGCGTGTTTGGAAATTTGGGCATCGACAAAACCTTAGGAACCACTACATTTTTGGTTAACCAAACTCTAAATGGTAATTTGAGATTGGTAAATGGCATTTTGGACATTGGCAGTTTCAATCTGAAATTTTCAGCGACCAGCGCTATTTATGACGCCTTATCCGGAACAGCAGCCCCTTCAACATTTGGAGACACAAAGATGATCAAGACCACCGGAAGTCAAAGTGATGGTGGTGTAACAAAATCTTTCAGTGCTACCGGATCTTTTCTATATCCATTTGGATCTGCCACTTACCATCCGGCGACGATTGCTATTTCGCAGGCGCCAGCCCACTGGGGAGATGTGACAGTTAAGCCCGTGGCTGTTGTACATCCTTCTGTTGATCCTGCCAGGAATGCACTGACCTATTATTGGAAAGTTACCTCCAATTCTATCACCGGAATTCTGCCCGGATCAATTTCCCATACCTATCATTATATTCCTGCTGATGTGACCGGTAATGACAATACCTATATTACAGGCGTTTACCGTCCTTTCGCCTGGGTAAAAGGAGACGCCTTACAAGTTGATATCATCGGAAAAAATATCTATTTCCCGGCAATACAATACCTTGACGGGGAATATACCGCTGGTGAAACAGCTGCTTTTGGAGTAGTAAAGGTTTATTATAGCCGGGCAAATGGAGATTGGGATACCCCTACAACCTGGTCTCTAATAAGCAATGCAGACGCGACCAGTCCGGGTACAATTCCAGGGCCAAGCGACCTGGTTGTGATTGGGGACGGAGGTAGCAACAACCACGTGGTCACCATTTCTGCCAACACGAAAATTATAAGTGGATTGCAGATCAATACCGGATCAACCCTTGATGTGAATACCACAACCGGTCATGAATTTGGTTCAGTAACCGGCACAGGGAAGTTACGCGTTAGTTCTCCTACTGGAACCGCAATATTCCCTTCAGGTGATTTTGGAAGCTTCCTGGGTGCTACCAGTGGAACTGTTGAATATTATACCGAAACCGCTCCGGGAAATATAGGAGTGGCTTTCACCATGCCGACCACTTATTTGGTAGGTGGCAACCCTGTCAATATTGCCACCTACTACAACCTGATACTATCTCCTGCAACAGGGAAAGATATCACAATGCCCAATACAGATTTGTTGATATACAAAGATTTGAATATCAATGTCTCCGGAACAAGTACTACCGGGATTGCCCAGCTCAACAACCAAAATACGACCCGAACCATAACCATCAACGGAAACCTCAATGTTAACAACGGAAACCTCCAGTTTACCAATGGCGGAAATACGGCACAAAATATGTCGGTAGTTGGTGATGTGACCATCACGAGTGGTGCGATTTTCGATGTTGCTGCCAATCTGGCTGCCACCAACACCCTCTCCATTCAAGGGAATCTTACCAACAATGGAATCTTCGACTTGATTGCCGGAGCTACCCAGATCTGTAATGTAACCTTTACCGGCGCAGCAAATAAACAGATCAGTGGTACTACCGCAACCCGCACTGATTTTAATACCTTAACAATCAACAAGGGTGTTGATCGGACATCAATATTGGAGGCTACCGTCAATGCAATGACGTTGAATGGTTCATTGGCAACAGCCATGACCCTTACCAACGGTACTTTCCGGTTATCAAATTCAAATGTTACGCTGACTTTGTCGACGACCAATTCGTTTACCATTCCGTCTACTGGTTGCTTGTCCGCAAATTTGGGTACGATGAATGTTGGGGCTGCCAACAATAACGCCTCCGATTTGTTACTATTGGGCAGTTTGGAGATATTGAATGCCGGTATTGTAAACATTGGCAACAATGGAGGATCGAACAACGACATCGAATATGCCGCTTCCGGAACTCCCGAAATTAACATCTCCGGTGGATCGCTGAATGTAGATGGTCAGGTAAGAAGAAATCTCGCCAATACGCTTGGATCATTGATCTACAACCAATCAGGCGGTACAGTGACGGTCAATGGCAATAGTTTTGACGCCACCCGGAGTATGTTTGAAGTGCTGAATACCGGAAGTCAGTTCAATGTTACGGGAGGTAACCTGATCGTCGTAAAGGCAGGCAGCAGCTATGCAGATTTCTACCTGGAACCGGGAAGCTATACTGTAAACAGTAGTAATGGAGGGCATACCGTAACCATTGGAAATAGTTCAACCGCCGCCGCCCAAACCTTCAAACTGAACTCTGTTGCACCATTGTGGAACCTGACAGTTGACGGGACCACCAACAACAAAACTGCCAGCCTTTCTATCAATGCGATAACTATTCTGAATAACCTGACGATCAATGGTACAGGCTCCATTTTTAAAGCCAACGATTTGAGTGTGACAATTGGGGGAAGCTTAATCAACAACAATACAACCCCTGCTACCGGGACCAATGTTGGTGGTTATCAGGCCGGTGTTGCTGCGTCCAGTACACAGACCACAACCTTTACAGGAACGGGTACTATCACAGGAACTGGTTCCAACCTGACCAATTTCGCCAACCTGGTTATCGGATCCTTGTCCACTACCCCATCCATTACGCTTGGCTCATCAAGCAACATCAGGGTCAATACTAATCTAACCCTTACGTCCGGTACTTTTGCTGATGTGGGAAACACCATCACCGCTATGGGCAATGTCTCCAACTCTGCCATACATTCCAGTTCATCTACCTCTGGGGGTATCCTATTGGCTAACAGTGCCAAACAGACCATTACAACCACAGGAACCGGTAAATTCGGAAATATTACACTCAACAATGCCAGTGGTGCAGATGTAATTGGGGATTCGTGGATAACCGGTCAATTGACATTAACCTCCGGTTTACTTTACATCAATGACTACAAACTTATTATGGATGTAAATTCCACTTTCGGTGGCACCTTTGATGTCAACCGAATGATCAAATTAAATGGTGCCAACAGTGACAAGGGAGTAGAAAAATATTTTTCCGGATCTGCTTCCAATTTTGTTTTTCCAATTGGCTCTGCCGGAAAATACCGTCCCGTCACATTTACATTTACCTCGGCCAATGCGGGTTCTATCTCGGTAGTTCCTGTTAACACCGCCCATCCCAGCGTCTTTGCCCCTACAACTGACCAGTTGAATTACTATTGGAAAACGACTGTTACAGGTTTCTCCGGAGTCAGCGCGGTCACTCAGGTTTATCAATATGGTGTCTCAGAGGTTACGGGAAACGAAAACGCTTATATCAGCGCGCGTTTTAGCAGCTCTTTGTGGGTTCAATATTCTGCCGGTTCTATCAATGCAACAAACCACACCATCACTGTAAATGATCTGTTTACAGGTGAATATACAGCTGGTGAAATAGCCAACTTTGGCCTCGTTCATACATTGTACTCAATAGCCAGTGGAAACTGGAACAATACGGCCATTTGGGCAG
>CAYHQN010000081.1:0-20091 GCA_964358545.1 uncultured Tangfeifania sp.
GTCTTCATGATTTTGGGGCAATCGGCTGTTGTGGCCGCTTGTCTGGCCATGGAAAACCATCAGGCGGTTCAGGATATTTCGTACGATGCACTGAAAACAAGGCTTCTTGATCGCGGGCAGGTACTTCAGTCACCTTTGAAGGAGCAATAATAGTATCGACAGCCTTCTACTTTACTTTGGAACCTGCACTGAAGAGCTGAAAACTCCATGCCACAATCCGGCTGATTTTGTTGCCTTGCGCCATGGGAATGGTTCTGATTTCGGGTGCTTCTGCCAATTTTAGCGCACGGTATAGTGCCGGCAGATGCTCGCTTTTTGCGATCAGAACAGAGAACCAGGTGATGGAACCTGCAAATTGTTTGCTTTCTGCAATCATTTGTCTGGCAAATTGTACTTCACCTCCCGGGCACCACAGTTCGTTGTTTTGACCACCAAAGTTGAGTGTTGGATTTTTGATCTTTCTGCCTTTCAAATTGCTGAGTTTTAGCTGTGATCCGCTTCTGGCTTCTTCTGCAGAGGTATGAAACGGAGGATTACAGATTGCAAGGTCAAAATGTTCGCCGGTTTGCAGGACTCCATTTAAAGTGGATGAATTGTCTTTTTGCAGCCTCACCTCGATTGCACCTTTGAGTGAAGGATTCGCCCGAATGATCATTTGGACATTTTCGATGGCCACCTGATCGGTGTCTGAGCCAACAAACGACCAACCGTAGGCTTTATTCCCGATGATGGGGTAAATGCAGTTTGCTCCGATGCCAATATCCAGGCAATGGACCTTCTCTCCCCGTGGAATTATACCTCCATTCCCCATCGCGAGCAAATCAGCCGCGTGATGAATATAGTCTGCCCTTCCCGGCACCGGGGGACAAAGGTATCCCGGAGGAATGTCCCACTCTTCGATGTTGTAGAAATGCTTCAGCAATGCTCTGTTTAGCATCTTAACCGCATCCGGATTGAAGAAATCTATCGAGGTATCCTGGTAAGGATTTTGGATCACAAAGGCAGCCAGATCAGGGCAACTTTGCACCAAAGCGCCAAAATCGTACCGTTCGCGGTGCAGGTTGCGAGGATGCAACCCCGGTTTTCCCCCGGGAAACTGCAAACCATTCAAACCATTTTTAAACCCTTCAAACATTTTAAACAATTTTCTTCTGACGGTAGAGACCTTCGTGGGTTTCGCGGATCAAATCAACCAAAGGAATTTCAGACGGGCATCGGGTCAGATCCATCTCTTTTAAATTTTCTTCAGTCGGGAAATTGCCGGGGAAAAAGTGGCCCTTCTCCTGGAACATGTTGTACCGGTAAACACCAAAATCCTTCATTCCATAGCACTTCCAAAGCGTCCTGAAACGAAGTATTTCAGGAATATTCAGTCCGGATGGATCGTTTTCCATGCAGTAGGGATCGAAATCGGCAAAAGGAACCAGCAATTTCCGGGCTTCAAGTGACTGCCTTATGGCTTCGTCTTCCGGTGACATGGGAGAGGGGGCAGGAAATATGCCGTTCAGGTGTTCAAACTGGGCCGGTACCGTAAGTCCAAATGTCAGGGTGTGAATGGAAGCATGTCCAAGACAGAAACGGGCATTCCATTGAATAGGATGTAAAGGTGAAGTTATGTCTATCAGCTTTTGTGGGGCATTAAACAATTGACCGCCTTTGTCGTTGGGCGAAATGATAAATACGCCCATATCTTTTGAGGCAGCCAGATCAATCGCTGCCTTGTTTCGCTGGAAAAAATAGTAGTAATGGAGGTTGACAAAATCGAACATATCTGTCTCAATGGCTTTCATGATAATGTCTAACGGACCATGCGTACTAAACCCGATGTGCCCAATCACCCCTTCCTGTTTTAGTTTCAGCAGCTCTTCAACCGGGCCTCCTTTGGCACAGGCTATTGTCAGCAATTCCATATTATTGATGCCATGCCAGGCATAAAAATCGATGTAGTCTGTTTTCAACGCTTTCTGAACGGTATCCCGGCATTGGTCCAGCGTGTCAGAAGGTATCTGATCGCGTGGTTCGCTATTTGCATGTTTGTAGCGCATACCGCCAAGGGTGATTACACTAACCATTTTGTTGGTTTTCCCAAAACGACGGTACTCCATCTTGGGCTTATAAATTGAAAATGAGCTGAAGTCCATAAACAGGGTTTGATGAATACAATAAAAATATACCAGCTATACGGATAAATAAGCAGGGAAGTTAAACCAACGCATTTAATGGTTCAGGTTTATCTACCAACCCCAGAATCGGATCCCAATGCCCAAAATCAAAATCACCAATCCTGCTATCATATGCATGTATTTTTCGCTCTTTTTAAAAAGCATGAGCGAAGTGCCCATATAACCGATAAAAACGGTGAACAGCATGGTCAAGATCGTTGCTGTCCCAAAGAGCAGCGAAACAATAAATACGCCATACATATTGTGTTGGGAAGCAGGGTAAATAAGTAACGGGATCAGTACTTCACAAGGACCAAACACAAATATCAGAAAAAGGATCCAGGGTGTTAACCGGGTCGTATCTTCTTTTGCTTCCTCCACTTCGGTGGTAGGTAAATGACGGTATATTCGAATAGATTTCGGAAGCAAAAATTTTGGCAAGTGGGTATGATGCCCGTTTCTCATGTATTTGACGACTCCAAAAATGGTATAAGAGAGCCCAAAAACTATAAGCATCCAGGCAACCAGATTACCTCTGCTTGCTTCAATCATCTCCAATTTGCTCACACTTATTCCGAGCGCCACCCCTGTAATTCCGAGAACGACTGAACCTGCAATATGGCCCACTCCGCCGAAAAAAGTGATCCAAAGTGTTTTCGAAAGCGACCATTTACGTGCTTTACTCAAAACAATAAAGGGAAGATAGTGATCGGGGCCCAGCAGGGTGTGAATAAACCCTAACGAGATGGCTGTAACCAGGAGTACATGTAATTCGTTCATTGCCTTAAAGCTTGTTGATAAGTGAAGCCTGACAGGCTGCGCCAAAACCGTTGTCAATATTGACTACCGAAATGCCGTTGGCACAGCTGTTGAGCATCGACAATAAGGCCGATAGTCCTTTAAAGTTGGCGCCATATCCGATGCTGGTCGGTACACCGATGACGGGTTTGTCGACCAGTCCGCCAAGAACGCTTCCCAGGGCGCCTTCCATACCGGCCACGACAATAATTACGCGTGCCCCTCTGATTATATCCATTTTGTGGAATAAGCGGTGAATGCCGGCAACGCCCACATCGTAAATGGTTTTTACCTCGTTACCAAGAAAACGGGCCGTTTCGGCTGCCTCCTCGGCAACCGGCATATCTGAAGTACCTGCGGCGACAACGGCAATATACCCTTTGGGATTTTGCACTTTTTGATGCCTGAAACTGACGATCCTGGCCATTTCATTGTATTCGGCCATGGGGATTACCTCTTTGATGGCCGCACTCATTTCGGGAGTTACCCGACTTGCCAGCACATCAATCCCGTTTTGGTACATCCGTTCTGCAATTTTTCTGACCTGATCGGTGGTTTTTCCGGCGGCATAGATCATTTCAGGTAGCCCGGTACGGTGCAAACGGTCGGTATCGATCGTGGCAAAGCCCATCTCATCGATACCATGGGTCGAAACCATCTGCAATGCTTCCGGTAAGTCTAAATCCCCTCTCTTGTATTTTTCAAAAATATCGGTTAAAGTCATATTATAGATTCTTGATTATTTCACGTTCAACCTCTTCTATACTGATGTTGTACTGTTTTGCAATCGATTTGCACGCTTCGTATTCAGGTTTTGAACGGATAATTTGTCCTTCATAGACTGACTGTTTTATATTGATCGGTCCGAATTTTGTCTGCAAAACCGTCTCAACTCTTGGCAGGATGCTCTTTTTTACCATGTATTCCCGCAATCCGATGGTTGTGCTGTGGTTGAAGATGATCCCTTTGATCTTATTTATCTTTTCGGGCGAACACAATACGTTGAGTTGATTGGCAGGACGCGATTTTTTCATGATGATGGGGGTGAGCCAGGCATCAGCGACACCTGCTTCGAACAGTTGATCCATGATGAATTCGTATCGCTCAGGGTTCATGTCATCGATGTTACATTCTACGATTGTGGCGCTTTCTTCTTTCAGATCGGATGCTATGGTTTCGGTATCCGACAGGTAGACCCGCAAAACATTCGGAACATCCGAAACATCCCTTTGTCCAATCCCATAGGCAGTTTTTGTAATTGGAAAGTTGATTTCTGAAGTAAATTCATCGACTGTCGCTACCAGAATAGCGGCCCCGGTGGGGGTGGTTGCTTCGTGTTGTACCAATCCGGTTTTAACCGGAATATTTGCCACAATCAAAGCTGTTGCCGGAGCCGGGACCGGCATGATGCCATGGGCACATTTAACGGTTCCGCCACCCAGCTGAATGGGTGAGGAGAGCACTTTATCCACCTTCAGATATTCCAGACAGATGGCGGCACCCACGATATCAGCTATGGAGTCCAAAGCGCCGACTTCATGGAAATGGACCCTTTCTACCTCTATTTGGTGCACTTTGGCCTCCGCATACGCGATGAGACTGAAAATCTTGAGTGAAGTGGTTTTTACTTTGTCCGACAGCGTGCTGTTGTTGATGATCTCTACAACATGGCGCAGGTGACGGTGTTTTTCGTTATCTGGATCTTCCACAACGACAGTGGCTTTGGTGCCGGAAATTCCCCTACGGAGATCTTTGGATATTTCCAGATGAAAACCTTTGATATTCAGTTTCTTTAATTCATCTTCCAGGTAGGCAGCATCAACACCAAGGTCCAGTAGCGCTCCGAGGTTCATGTCGCCGCTGATACCGGCAAAGCAATCGTAATATAATATTCTCATTTATATCGTTATAAATTGGTTAACACGCGGTTCATTTTACCCGAGACCAAACCCTCCCGGTCGACTTCACACTTTTCGAATCCCAGTGCAGTAATTTTTTTGACGACCTCATTCTGAACAAGGGTCAGTTTTTCCAGCTCTTCTTTGCGCACTTCAATCTTGCCATAACTACCATAATGTCTCACGCGGACATCCTCGAAGCCATAGCTGTTCAGTATCTCTTCGGCTGCCTCTATCTGCCTGAGTTTTTCGATGGTGACGGTATGGTTATAAGGAATTCTTGAGCTTAAGCAGGGACTGGCAGGTTTGTTCCAATTGGGGAGCTCAAAATATCGGGCTATTAGCCTTAACTCCTCTTTCGAGATGTTGCAATCGACCATTGGAGACTGCACCTGAAATTGTTTGGCGGCATCGATTCCTGGCCGGTAGTCGCCCAGATCATCGGCATTCGTGCCACTCAACACTTCGAACCCGGGATATTTTTTACAAATCTCGGTCAGGTCGTGAAACAGATGTTCTTTGCAAAAGAAACATCGGTTGATGGGATTTTGGTTGTACCGCTCGTCTTCCAGCTCCCTGGTAACGATGACTTCCAGTTGAATGTCAAACTGTTCGCAAAAGGCTTTTGCTTGTTGAAAATCCCGGTTTTTAAGGCTTTCCGAATTTGAGATTATTCCAATGGCTTTTCCCTTTCCCTGAAATTTCCGGGCCAGATAAAGCACCAGGGTTGAGTCGATTCCTCCTGAGAAAGCAACGATCGACCCTTGTCGTTGTGCGAACCAATTTTCCAGTGCATTGAGTTTATCTTGAAGTTTTGAAGCTATAGTTTCCATTATCAGTTTCTATAAGTCATTGTGAATATTTACTTCTGTTATTTTTTAATCGGCCCTACTCATGCTTAACTTACCATGATGGAGCCCTTTGATTGAAATTAAAATATCGGATAACTCAGTAAGCCTGCTTGCCGAACCTTTCACCGTTACCACTTCTAACCATTTGTCCGGTTCCAGCATAAATCGTTGGGATGATAATACTTCGGAATGGAATCTTTCCAAATCTGATGCAATTTGGTTGATGATCTCCCGCTTTTTCGGATCATACAACAAGGTGATAGCTCCGGCAACCTGATTGTTACACTGCCATTTTTTTTCTACAATATTCTTGCTAATCAACTGACGGATAGCTTGTGAACGATTGGTGAAGAAGTTCTCTTTCACATATTCGTCGAGTGCTTCGAGTAGAGGTTGTTCAATGGAAATACCAAAACGTGTGACTGACATGATAGCATGAATTTAATAAAAGATGACACGATGTAAAAATAATGTATTTTGAATATATTCTAATCTTTATTTTTCGGCTTTCGATAAAAAAATTTGCACAAACAACATTGATCCGTAAAAACAGTAAGTAAGTTACGTCAAATGGTATTAAACTATGTCGGTTAGTAAATCAGATTAACTACCTTTGGGTTCATTAGGTGAATAGGACCAGTCGGTTTTTTTTAAGCAGCGAGAGTTTTACACTTAGGATTGTGAGTCGACATGAAAGGTTGTTAACTAACTGATAATTAATCTAAAACATTGGAAAATAAATTAAAGAACGGATATTCCCTGAATTGGGTTACCTGGGTTTTGCTCGTAGTATTAACGATCACAGTATTCTTATCTTTTCTGAATTTTTTTCACCTTGCCAATCTTGGCAGCGGGCTGTTAACAGGTTCCAGAATGTTAACGATACTCATTATTGGATTTATTTCGTGGCGAAAAAAATCACTGACAATATGGATTTTACTGGGTCTGGTTGCCGGGGCCGAATTTGGTTTTAGTTTCCCTCAAACGGCCGGTTCGCTACAGTTTTTGAGTGAAATCTTTCTGCGGATGATCAAAACCATTATTGTCCCGTTGCTGTTTGCCACCCTTGTGAATGGTATTGCCGGTCATACGGACCTGAAGCAAGTTGGAAGAATGGGTTGGAAATCGCTGCTATATTTCGAGACAGCATCTACCCTGGCACTGGTAATAGGCTTGATTGCGATTAATATTTCGAAAGCTGGAGTTGGTATCAATCTATCCGCAATCACAGGCAATGTTCCTGCAGTTGCCACCAAAATGCAGACAACGCAGGAGTTCATCCTTCATATTTTTCCCGAAAATATTGCAAAAGCAATTTCCGAGGGCAACATTTTGCAGATTGTCATCTTCAGTATCATTTTTGGGATCGCCCTCTCCATGCTGAATGAGAAATACAAATCCCCCATGTTGAAGCTAACGGCAAGTCTGACCGAGGTGATGTTTAAATTTACCGGCATCGTCATGTATTTTGCCCCGGTAGCGGTTTTTGCCTCCATCGCCTTCACGATAGGGCACATGGGCACCGATGTCCTATTTACGCTGATGAAGTTGCTTGCGACTTTGTATGTTGCACTCAGTGCATTTCTTCTGTTGGTGTTACTTCCTGTAGCGCTGCTTTTCCGGATTCCTGTTCTGAAATTTATGGAAGCAGTTTCAAAGCCTGCCTCAATCGCTTTTGCAACAGCCAATTCAGAATCCGCTTTGCCATCTGCGATGGAATCGATGGAGGCCTTCGGGGTACCCCGTAAAATTGTCTCTTTTGTGATTCCAACGGGTTACAGCTTCAATCTGGATGGTTCAACATTGTACCTTTCCCTTGCTGCCGTATTTGTGGCGCAAGCTGCCGGTATTGATCTCTCCATCGAAAAGCAAATTGCTATTGCATTGACCCTTATGCTTACCAGCAAAGGGGTAGCAGGGGTTTCCAGGGCATCCTTTGTCATCCTTCTGGGAACAGTTGCGACATTCGGTCTTCCGGTTGAGCCCGTGATGATTATTCTCGGTATTGACGTTCTGCTCGATATGGGCAGAACAGGAGTTAATGTCATAGGAAACTGTCTTGCCACTGCCGTGATAGCCCGGTGGGAAGGGGAGTTTGATGAGGCAAAAGCCCGAAATTAAACCTTCAAGGTTTTCGAAACCTTGAAGGTTTTATACGTTGTACGGAGCTCTCATCTCCCTGATATACAATTTATTTGCTTCCAGATCCCCAACAACTTCACCCTTGATCGGATCCCAGGTAACCTTCCGTCCGGTGCGGATGGCGATATCTCCCATGTGGCTGATGGTATCAGAGATGATTGCCTCATCCAGCGGACAGAGTTCGGGTTCTTTTCCTCTGACGATAGAAATGAACCTGCTTCCCATGGTGTTGTTTTCGCCCTTCACCCTGCCATTCGCCTGTTTGGGAACGCTATTGAGTTTTTGGTTCAGTTCGGGAATGTTTGACTCTACCGAGGATCTGCTCAGGGATATCCAGCCTTTGCTTCCAAAAAATGTAGTTCCATTCGATTCCTTGACAGTTTTATCTTTCAGAATGGAATTGGAAGCGATATCCTGGCTTATGAAATGAACTTTCAGGCCGCTTTGGTAATTCAGGTTCAGGTCCCAGGAGAGGATGTTGTTGTACAAACCACCAGCGGCCCAGAATTGTCCGGTTCCTTCACAGCTGTAGTTGCCAGCAACTTTGTCTTTCAAAATCCATACCAGAATATCCAGCGGATGCGCTCCCCAGCCGCCTAAAAATCCGATGCTGTAATCGTAGTTGAACCAGGAGCTGTTGTTGGTAACGCGGTCGGGGCAGTAAGGCCTCATCGGCGCCGGACCGGTCCAACGGTCAAAGTCGAAACCGGCAGGCACCGGAACTTCGTTGCAAACTGGTGACGGGACATCATTCTTGCCCGGGGCCCACACATCAACACGTTCAATTTCCCCGATCAATCCCTCCCTGATCATGTCGTAACCCATTTGCATATGGGCAAGGGTACGTTGCTGGGTCCCATAATGAAATTTCACCTTGTTGGCTTTCAACTCTTTTGCCAGAACCAGGTTTTGAGGATAGCTCAGTCCAAGCGGTTTGGCGAGCATGATGTGCTTTCCAGCCCTGGCGGCTTTGATGGCGGCCAGCACATGCCAATGGTCGGGCGTGGTGATATGGACCGCATCAATATCTTTTCGTGCCAGCAACTCATCCATCTCAAGGTAGGTTTTGCACTCCTCCGATGTAAATTTGTTCTCCTTGTAAAACTGGTTGATGCGTTGCGCGGCACTTTCGCGGCGATCTTTGAATGTATCGCAGTAGGCTATATTCAAGGCTTCCCGCAAGGGGACAAAATAGTTCATCAATTCGTCGGTGCCTCTCGATCCAAGGCCTATGTGACCGATAACCAACCGGTCGTTGGCCCCTTTGTGGTTGGAGCAGGAGGTTAATACGGTTGGCAATAGGGTAGTCCCCAGCGCTATTTTCCCGGAGGTTCCAAGGAAGGAACGGCGGGTGAGTTTTTCGATTCTTTTGTTAGTTTCCATTGTTAATAGTTTTGTAGTTTTTATATTAAGAAGTGACTAGAGTGACTAGAGTGACTAAAGTACTTCGCGTTTATCGAGATTGGTCTTGAATCTCATATCCCATTTCTCATGTCTTATATCTTAATTCTTTCTCTCAAAACTTCGGAGTCCCAAAGTACTTTAGTCACTTTAGTCACTCTAGTCACTCTAGTCACTTTAGTCACTTTAGTCACTTGCTCTCACTTTACTTCCCCTTCAATCATTTGTATTCTATACTTCAACCTCCAGTTAGTACCTTTTTTCAAAACCACCGGGCTGTCGAAAATAACGGCAGGACTAAAGTAATAGAAAGGAATTAGCGGATCGTTGATGATGTACCAACTGCTAGTTGAAGATCTGAATTGGGTATCCTGTTCGATTTTGATACCGACCTTTTTACCTGTCAGGCTGGTGAATCCATAATACTGCCAGTCGCATTTTTTGCATTGAAGCGTATCTCCCGATGATTTGAATTCCGGTGAGGTAAAATCCTGGTTAAACCGGATCGAAATTCCGGCATAACCGCCCTGTATCCTTCCACCCCTGATGGCAGGAGGCGTGCGGTCGAGGACTACACTGTCTGCCAGTACTTTGAAGAGGTGATCCTCGTCAATAAAGTAACCTCCGTCTTTGTCAGGCACCGAGACATGGTAACTGCGTTCTTCCGACATGACCGTCTCCCCTTTGAGCGGATGGTAGTTGATATTTAACAGGATATCGCAGGTGAAATCCGGGTTACGAATGATCTTTGAATTCATTATTTCTGTTGAACCTTCTGATTTATATCCGGTTTTTGCAGATCTGTTTTCGTTAAGGTATTCCCAGTAGTTCAGATGGTTGATGTATTTCCAGCAGAACCACATCCCGAGGTGCCATGGGTGATCGGGCGGGGAAACACAGGTAATCATGGTGTTGTTCACGGTAAGCGGATGGAAATAGGGTCTTTGAAAACGATCCTTGTAGTTGAATTGCCAGACGATCTCTTTGTGGTTAAGCAGCGTAAAAGTGGTATCGGATTCCATCCAGCTGTATCGTGGTTTGACCGGATTTTGGTTCGTACTCATCTCCACCGGAGGTTTAAATGTTACCGCTTTGCCTGCACACCATTGGGCCGCACGGACCAAAAGTGTACGCATTCCTGAATTAAGCAGGGCACGCTCATCATGGCCCAGGATGGTAAAGAAGCTTCTCCCTTTTCCCGTCTGGTTGACAAATATTGCAGGTTCATCGATCGGATGTCCGTCTTTGGCGTTGGTAGCTTTGAGCGAACCAATGGCCTTCGCCCCATCGTAAAGTTCTGTCTTTTCCCAGATCTCATCCATGATCTGAAATCCTTGCAACCCTTTGGTAATAGGATGTTTCTGATCTAAATTGTACATCTTGGCAACGATCGGGGCATTGTGAAAGGTCTCTTTTCCCCAACGTCCAATACCAATCTTCCGGTAGTCGTCCCACCCGTAAAATGAGGAAGCGCCTGCATGAAAAAATAAGGCACCGCCTCCTTCACTGACATACTTCATTAAATCGGCTTCCCAACTGCTGCTCAGCCTTCTGTTGTTATCCGGCCAGGTGTTGGCATTGCTGAGAACAAGGTCGTATTTTTTTAAATCAACGTAGGTCAAAGTATCCGGCTTGTCCGTAACCTGAGTCGAAAACAGGTTTGCCTCATCAAAAATCCTGTTGAGCAAGGGGGTTGTTTTTTTCCAGTCGTGGTTGTTGGATCCACTGAGAATCAATACTCTGATTGGTTTTTTCTGATGCTGTACAGGAGCAGCATAGCTCCTGGAAGAGAATGCCACCATGACCAGGAAGAAAAAGATAAAATGGATTCTATTCATTTTGGAAAAGTTTTTTTCAGGGACAATGGGGTTTAAAGTAATGGAGTGAGGTGTTCGAAGCTTCGGATTGCCTGCTCAATGGTGCCGCACTCGACACTGAAAACAATCTCCTTGCCCGATGACTTCACAATGTCAATGACCCTTTTCCAGTCAACAACTCCGTCACCGCAGGCGCAACCAACAGGGGTCCCTGTTACCTTTCCGCGTTGCAATTCGCTTTGCGCCATACTGATGTCTTTTGCATGGAGATGGACCAGTCTGTCTTTTACATGTTCGAGCCATTCATACATATCCGAACCTCCTGCCAGATAGCTGTTGCCGGTATCGAAATTGATTCCGATGGCCGGTGAGGGAACCAGGGCATGGATGCTGTCGAGGCCATCCGGTGTCTTGCTGTACTGCTGGTGAGGCTCTAATCCGATTTGGATGCCATGACGTTCGGCCACCATGGAGGCTTCTGTCAGGGTATATTTCATAAGCATGTAATCTTGTTCCCTGGTGGTCCAGAATGGTTTTGGCCCTTCATCTGTATTCACAACCGGTGCGCCTGCATGGTCAGCCCAGCGGATTGCCATTTTCAGGTATTCGACGCTGATCTCCGGTTTGCACAATGGCGTATGGGATGATAATCCGGAAAGCTTGACCCCATGGCCGGCGCAAAGCTGTTTTACCCATAACGGGTCATCAAAAAGTGATACGGAATGAAAATAACCTGCTTCACTAAGCAATTCCCTGCCAAGGTGAACCATCGGTTCAATGTACTCGTACCCAATTTCAGCGGCTTTGGCCACCCCATTGGCAAAGGACATATCGTGGTGGCGCACGAACTCCATGTTGATTCCAAGACGGACAACTCCTTTTTTTTGCATGATTTTAAATGTTGAATAGTTGATAATAGTTAATGAATTCGTTGAGGTAAATTTAGTAAAAAATGTATTTAGACCTGAGTGGTCTTTAAAATCGATAAAGTTTGAAATAGGAGCAGGAATTTTCAGTAGTTTTATTGCAGAATTAGCATTTAGCTTATGAAACAACCATGAGAAAATCGTTATGACAGATAAACAGTGGGAAGCTTTTTTGGCTGTGGTAGAGGGTCGAAGTACCGATAAAAAGGCGCTAGGATTTATAATAGACAGTCCGTGGCTCCCCGGTTGGGCTGGTATTTCAACACTTGATTACTATTCGTCGGATGATATTTGGCTGAAAACCAATCTGAAGGCCATTAATCTGTTTCCGGAGATAACTTTCCTGCCAGGATTCTGGTCGGAATATGGCATGTGCACGGAACCTTCGGCTTTCGGGGCAAGGTCGGTCTGGTATGAATCAAATCTGCCCCATGCCGAGCGGGTTATCCATTCGGACGAGGACATCGACCGGTTGCCGCAACCCAATGTGACCAGCGATGGTTTGCTCCCTTTCATGATCAACAGGCTGAGGCTGATGGAGCCGGCCATCAGAGAGAAAGGCCACCAGATCAAATTCGCTGTTACCCGCGGTCCGCTGAATATTGCCACCTTTTTGATGGGCACATCCGAATTCATGCTTCTTTTGACAATGAATCCTGATAAGGCACATCAACTGATGGAGAAAATCACCAAATTTATTGAAGATTGGGTGCAGTACCAGAAAGCCTGCTTTCCCTCCATTGAAGGGATCCTTTTGCTGGACGATATTGTTGGTTTTGTCGGGGAAGATGAGTGCAGGGAATTTGTGGTGCCTTATATCAAAAGATGTTTCAGCGCTATAGAATCAAAAATCGGCTTCTTCCACAACGATGCTTTCGGGTTGACCTGTGCCCCATTCCTGCAGGAGATGGGAGTCAACCTCTTTAATTTTGCATTTGATCATCCAATCAACCAGATCCGGGAACTCGCCGGAGCAGAGGTTGCCCTGATTGGGAATCTGCCGCCACGCGATGTACTGGCTGCCGGTAAACCGCAGGAGGTCTATTCAGCAACCCAGACAATGATGAGGGAGACCAACGATCATAGCCGGATTATCTGGTCGTGCGGTGGGGGGATTCCCCAAAATGTATCAACAGAAAATTTGCAGGCATTTGTGAAAGCAGTTAATGAATATCAGTAAACATTTATCTAACCAATTTCTAAACAAACAATTTCAATCATGAACAACACTTTCGAACTCAAAAAAGGTAAACTCGTATTTGAAGAGGACAAGATTATAATTACGGACAATGCCAGGTATTTAAAGCGTTCCAGACTTTTATCCTCATGTTTATTGATTCTTTTTGGACTCTATAATCTGATGAATTTCTTCAAACACAACGACATTCATGCACAATGGAGTGGGTTACTTGTCGGAATATTTGGCTTGATTTTTCTTGTCATTGCATTTTTAACGAATGCCCAAAGTGAAATTTATTTGAAAGATGTGCAATCAATGAAGGTAAAACGCATCTTCTTCAAAGAGTATCTTTTTATTAAACTAGCCAACAACAGGAGCAGACAAGTTGCCGGAATTTACAATGCGGAAAGGCTTGAAGAGTACGTCAAAACTATATCACTTCCCCAATAGTTTTTTTTTCATACAACAACCAACAAACCAAACAAATGGAAAGAAGAAATTTTCTGAAAAGCTCCTCTGCTGCCATGGCCGGAGGAATGATTATCCCTACAATTGTTCCCTCTTCCATATTCGGGGCAAATGCGCCAAGCAACAAAATCAATGTGGCCCAGATAGGCTTTGGACGGATCGCCATGGGGCATGATCTTGCTGAAACTTTACCAATTGATCTGGCCAGGGTTATCGCGGTAGCGGACCTTGATTCAAACAGGGCAGCCAAAGGCAAGCAGTTTATCGAGGATTTTTATGCCAAAAAGAGCGGAAGCGCTTCGGCCGTCGATGTGAAAACGTATGGAGATTACCGCGAAATGCTGCTCAACAAGGAGATTGATGCGGTTATGATCTCTACACCAGACCACTGGCATGCCCAACCAGCCATTGAAGCGACCCTTTTGGGAAAGCATGTCTATTTGCAAAAACCAACTTCCCTGACAATAGCTGAAGGGCGGTTGCTTGCCGACGTTGTAAAGAGAAAGGGAACTATCTTTCAGCAGGGAACCCAGCAGCGTGCCATGCCACAATTCCGCATCGCTGCAGAACTGGTCCGTAACGGCAGGATTGGCAAACTTCATACGGTCAAAATCGGATTGCCGGGAGACCCGGGTGGTCCGGAGGCTCCCGAGATGCCGGTACCCAAGAACCTCAATTACGACATGTGGCTTGGATCAACACCCGAAGTCTATTATACCGAGATGCGCGTCCATCCGCAGAACAGCATGAGCGACCGTCCGGGATGGTTGCGTTGTGAACAGTTCGGAGCAGGCATGATAACAGGCTGGGGACAGCACCACTTCGATTCGGCTGCCTGGGGCATGGACACAGAGTACACCGGACCCATCACCATCAATGCGATGGCCACATTCCCCAAATCGGGTTTATGGGATGTGCATGGCGATTTCCTGGCAGTAGCCGAATACAAGAATGGCATCACCCAGCTGACCAGCGGAGCCTATCCAAATGGCATCCGGTACGAAGGGAGCGAAGGATGGATATTTGTGACCAGAGGAGCTTATACCGCTTCTGCCAGCGATCCTGTTTCGCAAAAACGAAGCAGCAAGGCGCTGGATGCAAGCGATCCAAAAATCCTGACTTCTGTGATCAAAGAAAATGAGATTCATTTGTACAAGATAAATAACCAGCACCAAAACTGGCTTGATTGCATCATTTCGGGCAAAGAGCCCATTTCACCGGTTGAGAAAGGCCACAGGGCCTGTACGGTGTGCCTGCTGACCCATATTTCCATGAAGCTGGGCAGGAAATTGGATTGGGATCCGGATACGGAGAAATTTGTCAGGGACGACGAGGCGAATAAGATGCTGTCAAGATCGCAGCGGTTTCCCTATGGTACCACAAATATCAAAATGTGACCCTTCGACTTCGCTCAGGGACCGGTTTCTTGAGCAAAGTTGATAAGGAAGATGTGGAAATGAGAGGATGAGACCGGAGTCAACGAATGTTGAAATCCCCACTTTTGACCACTTTATAAAACCGGCCTAACCAGCGTTCATATACTATATTATTAGATAAAATTTCACGATAGTCTCCTATTTGGTTGATAATTGAGGTTACCCCCTTATACCCTACAAGATAAAAAATTATCCATTAACTACATACATTTCAATGAACTATTTTGATCAAAATATCAATAAAATCAGTACCTTTAGAAGGTTTTCTTAACTAAACGACATTGAATCAGTATTTAAAACTATGAGTATGAAGCTTACATTGAGATTGTTGACCGTAGCACTTGTCCTATTTGCAATAACCGGCAAGTCTTTTGCCCAAAACCTGGATAAAGCGACTCTTCCGGAGCAAAATAATTCCAAAATACAATGGTGGCAAGATGCCAAATTCGGAATGTTTATCCATTGGGGTGTCTATTCTATTCCAGGGCGTGGTGGATGGGAGATGTACCAGGAGCATATCCCGTTTTTAGAATATGCTGCCTTTGCCGATCAATTTAATCCGAAAGCGTATAATCCGAAAGAGTGGGTGGCGAAAGCCAAAGCGGCTGGAATGAAATACGTAATCCTAACCACCAGGCATCACGATGGATTTTGTTTGTTCGACAGCAAAGTCTCCGATTTTACAGCGCCAAAAACCGGGGCCAAACGCGATCTGATTGCAGAATTTGCCGCTGCCTGCCACGAAGCCGGTATGCGTATGGGTTTTTATTACTCGTTACAGGACTGGCATTTTCCGGGGATCTTGCCGCAAGGAGGCCCGGTTTCGCCTTCAAACATGAAGTTGCTTAGGGAACAGGCCCACGCGCAGGTCCGTGAGTTGCTTACCAATTATGGGGCAGTTGATATTTTATGGTTCGATGCGCCAGCCCCGAACGATCCTGAAAGCTGGCGTTCAAAAGAACTTTTCGAAATGGCCCGAAAACTACAACCCAATATACTCATCAATGACCGTGCCGGATTGCCTGGTGATTTTGCCACTCCCGAAAATGTAGTTTCGGCACAAGCCAGACCATGGGAGGCCTGCTTTTGCATGAACCGGACCTGGGGTTATGCGCGTTATGACCGTAATTACAAGCCTGTTCATGAAATTGTGCGCTTGTTGGCTTCCTGCGCTTCACAAAGCGGCAATTTTTTACTGAACGTTAGTCCTGATGGAGAAGGGGCTATTCCTATTGAACAAGTTGAAATATTGAATGCAATGGGAAAATGGATGGAGGTGAATGGTAAGGCCATTTATGGTGCAGGTCCTTCGCCTATAGCTGCAGGAAATCTTGGAATGGCAACCAGGGTGAAAGATAAAGTTTATTTGCTGATCCAGCGATGGCCAGGCTCTACAGTGCCGTTTGCCTGGTGTGGCAGCAAAGTAAAATCAGCTTGTTTTCTGGCAACCGGTCAGTATGCCCGGATCGAACAAAAGGGCGACAGGGTGTGGCTTCACGATTTGCCCCAGTATCCGTCCGATCCTTATTTAAACGTCATTGAGTTGACTTTTGAAGGTGAACCTAAGGTATCCGAACCGGCATATCAATAATATGTGAAAACAGCCGATGCAATTCAGTCAAAGGTTTTTGTTGATAATAAAAAGGCCATTGTACAACTGGATCCGGCGGCAAAGCCACAGGGCTGGACCAATTTTTACCGTTCAGATGATGTTTCAGCCACAGCTTATTTTTACCTGGATAAACCTTCTAACAATTTGCCTGCAATTCAATCCGTTGAAATCCGAACTAAAAATCTGCGCCAAAGAAAATAATATCAATTACTTATTAATAGGATGAGTAAGTTTACTTTTTGTTTTGTAATACTGATGGTTGCGGCGGGTCTTTATCCGCTCCAAGCGACAAAGTTGACTGCCGTAAAGGTAGGGTCCAAAATTAATGTGACCATTGATGGCAAATATTTCACCAGCTATATTTGCTCCCCCGATGAGAAATATCCCTTCTTTTATCCGGTCAACGGACCGCTTTCCGGTGGATCAGTCACCTCCATGCGGAATGGGGAATATCCGCACCACAGCTCCCTTTTCTTTGGTTGCGACCAGGTGAATGGCGGTAACTACTGGCAGGAAGGGCTGGAGCGCGGGCGCATTATCTCTGTAAATGCCGAAATTATGAAAGAAGGAGGGGATTCCGTGGTGATTTCGGATGAATGCATTTGGATCCGTCCGGGAGCCCTTTCCCCAGTCAAAGACAGCCGTAAATTTACCATTACGTCCCCTTCTGCCGCTGTTCGGTTGATAGATGCGGAGATAACCATGGAGATGCTGATGGATGTAACTATCAAGAAAACCAACCACTCACTTTTCAGTGTCCGCATGGCTGCCGATCTTTCCGTCAAAAATGGCGGCACCATGGTGAATGCCGAAGGGGAGAGTGGCGAGAAGGCTACTTTCGGCAAAAGTTCCCCCTGGATGGATTACTTTGGGAAGCGGGGTGATTTTGTAGAGGGGATAGCCATTCTTCAGCATCCGGCCAATCCGTGGTTTCCCTCACCCTGGTTCACACGCGACTACGGATTTATGTCACCAACACCCATGTACTGGCCGGCCAACGATAATGAAACTACCGTGAAGAAAGGGGAAAAGCTGCTTCTGCGTTACAGGGTGGAGGTGCATGGTGGGAATACTGCTGAAGCCAAAGTGAAGGAATTATTTGAACAATATAAATAATTACCAATACCCTCAAGGTTTTCAAAACCTTGAGGGTATTGGTGGAAATAGTTCATCGTCTCCAAAATAGCCCGGTTTTTGGCTGTGCATCAACTTGAAGTTTGCCTGATTGTCAAACCAACCCATCACCTGTTCCCGCTGTAAATTGGTTGGGTGCAGGGAGATACAGGTGAGATAGGAAGACCATGGATAATCCATGGCATATTCTGTAAATCCATGATGAACCGGATTGTTGTGAATGTAAATCACCAAATGCTTGAAATAGTTTTTGTTGGTAATTGATTTGCGGTGAAATGGATGTTCGAACAGACTGCCCGTCCGGTTAAAGCATTTGTTGATCGCCTTGGTGTAGGCGTTGAATAGATTGGAGAAATATTGGTGGGGCGGTTTTTCAAGACCTTCGAGGATTTTAAAACCTCGAAGGTCTTGAATTTCCTCCACCTCCTTTATCCTGACCATCAGATGAAAATGGTTCGGCATCAGCACCCAGGCGTAGGTATCCGCAATGGGCGAAATGTGCTTGTCGTACAACTCCAGAAAGTAGTTGTAATTGTCAGCTTTTCTGAAAAGCTTGCAACTATTGATCCCCCTGTTAAAGATGTGATAATAACCCCCGTGGAAAAGTAATTCATGTTGGTTCATGGTATACTTATTTCTTGTATTTAATACCAGGGCCTGCAATCATAAAGCCATGGTAGCTACATAAATATACCGAAAAAAATTGACAATTTCAAATAAAACACCCTCAAGGTTTTCAAAACCTTGAGGGTGTTTATCTATTTTGTAATCTTCATCTCGTTCAGCAAATATCCCGCTCCCCCAAATTTATCCATGATAAATAGTGTGTAGCGAATATCCACATTGATGCAACGTTGCAGCGAAGGTTCAAAGATAATGTCGCTGCTCATAGACTCCCAGTTGCCGTCGAAGGCCGTTCCAATCAGTTGGCCTTTTTTGTTCATCACCGGACTCCCTGAGTTGCCTCCGGTAATATCGTTGTTGGTCAGGAAAGCTACCGGCATGCGACCATCTTTCATGGCATACTGGCCAAAATCTTTGGCATTGTAAAGCTCTTTCAGTTTGGCAGGGACCACAAACTCCCAATTTTTGGGATCCTCTTTTTGCATCACACCATCCATGGTGGTTACATAATCGTAGATCACACCATCTTTTGGTGAGTAGTTCAGAACTTTCCCGTAAGTCAGTCGCATTGTGGAGTTTGCATCCGGATAGATGGCCTGCCCGGCTTTCATCTCCAGCATACCGGCGATGTACAGTTTCTGACCCCGGGAATATTGTGTGCGGTACTGCTCCAGATCGCGCATGTATTTCATCATGGAGGCCGAGATATCTTTAGCCGCCAGCAAAGCCGGATCTTTTTCAATAGCTTTTTTGTCACCGGCAAGGGCAGCATTCAGCTTAGCTTCAGAGGTAAATACAGAGTTATCGAACATCATATCTACATAGGCATTGATATTGCCGTTGTAATCCGTATCGATGGTTTTATAAAATGCAGGCAGATCGGTTGCCGGAACCTTTTCTTTGAACAAGGCAATCAATGCTTTGGCCACCTTCTTGTCGGTAGAAACGCTGTAATCTTTGTAAAAATCAGCCGGGGTTCCTCCAAAATAACCTCCCCTGCCACCTCCCTGGCCACCACTCTCACTGCCTTCCGGCCGGGGTGCAAACCGGTTTGCAGCGGAGGTCAGTTCAATGGAATTCAGCGCCTCCATGTAATACCTGGAGAGCATCATAAGTTTGGCCCTGCCTTCGACAGCAGATTGTATATCAGACAATGCTTTTCCATATTTTTCAACCCTGGCCGGATCGGCGGCCACCCATTCGGTGAAAGTATTCTCTTCGGCGGCCCTTCTATCCATAACTTTCAATTTGGCAAATGTCTCGTTCATTCCAATCGCTTTTTTCCAGAAGTTGGATGATCCGGCATATTTGCTCGAATATTGCAACCTGATTTTGGGATCTGCCTCCATATCGGCCATCAACACATTTTGACGAACGCCCCTTACCAGGATGGTGACGGCGTTGGTGATCCCGCTGGTCTCCTTCACTTCGTAGGAGGTCATGAAACGGTTGGTCCTGCCGGGATAACCGATGATCATGGCAGGATCGTTCTGGTTGACTCCCTTCAGAGAGATGGTCAGGTATTTCTTTGGCTGGTATGGAACGTTATCCTTGGCATACTCGGCCGGGTTGTTGTCTTTGTCGACATAGTATTTGTAAAGAAATAATGTGTACATTTGCATAAAAAATGCAAATGAAAGAA
>CAYHQN010000082.1:0-20079 GCA_964358545.1 uncultured Tangfeifania sp.
GCTGATATAGATAGATATTATAAGTAAAAATCATTTTAGTAAAGTAGAATTAATATCAAAGTCATGAATCTAAATTGGGGTGGATGGATATTTAGCGGAGTTATTCTGCTGTTGCTGTTCTTTCTCAGTATGGTAATAAAGGATCCGGTTCGTTTATCGATCAAAGGCAAAAGAGCTAAAGGCATTGTAGTTGCTATGGCAAAAGTTGAAGGGTCAAAACAGGATACCTTGCGAGTACCACTTGTTGAATTTGTCACGTCAACAGGAGAACATGCCAGTGTCACACCCAGGCAATTGGCCGGATGGTCTTTGTCGCATTTGGGAGACAAGGTAACGGTAATGTACAACCCGTCAAATCCCAGTGATGCCCATCTCGTCATGTTAAATGAATATCGTGGCGTGGTCGTTGTTCTGGGCTTTATCGCCTTTGTTATTTTTTTGTGGATAGCAGTCATTGTAGGTTCAGGGAGCTCCACATTTGATGATCCCTTCCATCTGTTACCCAAGCTCATTGCCCACTTTCACCTGAACCCTATTCGTTTCCCCATTCTCTTTATTTTATCTTTAGCAATCCCCGTGTGCGGTTTTGGTACGTATTGGACTTACCAATCAGCAGCCGACCTGCGTGCAAATGGCATTAAGACAGTCGGCCACGTCATAGGTTCCGAATGGGATAGCTCCACCATGAACGACGGCAGTAAAGCAACCGGTCTTTTCCCGATGATCACTTTTGAAGATGCATCAGGTGCATCTCACACCATTCGAAGATCGCTCGCCAAACCTTTGTCCCGTTTGCAAGCCGGAGAAGAGGTGGAGGTCATCTATCCTACCGGCCAGCCGGATCAGGGAGTCGTAAACACATGGGATGAATTTTGGCCAGCTCCCCTGTTTTTTGGATTAATGTTCTTCGCCTTTATTTTACTGTTTCGCCTCACACTGATTGGTTCAATGGATGCGGCAAAAAGCAGGCCAAACAGTCAGAAAAAATTAATGACAACCGGTGTTCCTGCGATAGCTACAGTGCTCAGCGCTAATCCTAAAACCCGTTTACTCAAGTTTCGGATCGACAAGGATCCACAAACGCCATCTACAAAATTGGATGACTTTATTTCGCTTGAGAATGAAATTTCTGACTGGAAACCACCTCAAACCAACGTGGAGATCCAAAAAGGGGATCAATTTCGCGCTTATTTGGATCCACTGAAGCCATTTGATTTCTACTACATAGATTTCAGCCACCGGTTAGGATCGGACCGGTTCGTCAAATCGATAGAGGAGGAAGATGCAGAGGATGAGGAAAATGACAAAGTAATAGTAGGCAAACTCACGAACCTCATTACAACATGTTCACCTCACCTATCACCTGAAAACGCAAGTGAAATCCAAACGTTAATAACTGATAACGATCTTTGCCCGGCTTATGAAAAGCTCATAACCAGGATTATGAACCTGCCCAAACCACTTCCTTCTCTGCTGCAAAAAGTCGATTGGAATGATTTTACAGAAATCGGCATCTACCTGGGACTTGACGAAGATTCTGAAGACGATCCCGAATTCTGGAAAAATTTTCAAGCATTTAAGAAATTCCAGAATTAGTATTTAATAATCTTCCTCGACTCGCTTTCCCCCTTTTTGTTGATCACCTGGATCAAATAATTGCCCCGTTGCAGATCGCCCAGAAAAAGCTCCTGCCCGGAGGTTTCAGTCCCGGGCAACGTAAGTTCTTTGATCTTGGTTCCATTTATCGAATAGACGACAATCCGCGAAAGCGGTGAAACAGAAGAAATTTTCAGGGTTTCGCTTACCGGGTTGGGCCAGAGCACGAATCCTGCCTCAGGTTTTGTCAGTACCTGTACCTCTGTAGTGATGTTGGGTTTGGTAAAGTTTTGGGTCGAATAGAGCCTGTACTCTCCGGGCGCCAATATCAGATTCTGGGTAGTATTGGTTGCATCCAGGGTCGCATCTGTAAAATATTCGTACCAGGTACCTGCCTTCTGGAACTGGATACTCAAAGTGGTGGAAGCAACGCCAAAATTGCCGGCAATCAGTACGTTTTCACCATTCAGATTCAGCTTGAGCCACTTCACATCACTTGCCAGGGAATAGCTGAAATCAGTTGTCCTGAATATCGGGAAGGTTTTCTTGAGATAGAAAAGTTTTGCCATCACACGGAAGAGATAGGTGCGGGCCGGTTGATCAACATAGTTCCACTTCACCGGTTTCTCACCCAGACGACCCCCAAAATCAATCGAATAATCATAGCCAAGCTCGCCAAATTGCCAGATCATTTTTGGACCGGGAATTGGTATAAAGAGTGCTGCCGTCAGGGCTGCCCTTTTGTACGCTGTGGTACTGTCCTTGATACTGTATCCACTCTGGGAATTTCCGTAGGTGATACATTTATACGCTATCCGCTCTTCATCGTGGCTCTCCATGTACCCAACTGCTGCAGCCTTGTTCCAGGTCCGGGCGGTGTAGGAAGCCCAGGTGAAATCTGATTTGCCGCTGTCGTTGTATCCCATGGCTGCCTCCGAGCAGTTGCCGTTTGAGTTGGCCCACAGCAAAATGCCATTTCCGGATTCGACCAGCTCTTTTTCTTCGTTGTTGTCGGCCAGGTGTTCAAAAATAACCAGCGCCCCCGGTTTTCTTTTCCGCACTTCGCCGGCCATTCGCTCAAGGTTGAAGATACGCTGGGCATCGTATTTACTGCCCCAGGGATCGGAACTTCCCTTGATATTGTTGGAGAATCCTTTGGTAAAATCGTACCGGAAGCCATCAACCTTGTATTCGTTCATCCAGTAAGAAGCAATGCTGTCGACCAGCTCGCGCGTTGCCTGGCTGTCGTGGTTAAAATCATAACCCCACTGGGCATCCGGATTGGTGAAGTTGCTTTTTACGTTGTACCAGGGGTTTTGCGTTGATGGATTTGCTCCGTCAAAATAGAGTTGCACAAAAGGACTCTGACCATAAGAGTGGTTCAATACCAGGTCCATCACAACAGCTATGCCACGTTGGTGGCACTGGTCAACCAACTTTTTCAGTTCATCGGCCGGACCGTAATATTTGTCTGCGGCAAAGTAAAAGGAGGGATTGTACCCCCAACTGCTGTTGCCTTCAAATTCGTTGACCGGCATTAGTTCGAGTACGTTGACTTTAAGGTCTTTCAGGTAATCGAGATGGCTGGCCATACCGGCAAAAGTGTGTTTGGCATCAAAATCGCGGACCAGGGCTTCGTAGATGATGCAGGTATCGGCGGCAGGTGGAGTAAACTGTGCCATCTGCCAGCTGTATTTTGTCTTGTTGGGTTGAAGCACTGAAACAATGCCGTCAGTATTCCCGGTAGGGTAAGCGAGGAGGTTTGGATAGGTAGCAGCGTTGATATATTTGTCGTTCCAGGGATCCAGAATCTTGTCGGTATAGGGATCCGCGATTTTGAGCGTACCATCCACCAGATATTGGAAGGAATACTCTTTCCCCGGTGTTAGTTTGTCGATTTTTAGCCAGAAGTAATCTCCATCCCTTTTCATTCTTGAAGTTGAGGAAGGATGCCAGTCGTTGAAATCTCCTACAACGAATACGTTTTGTTTGAAAGGTGCCCACAAGACCAGCAAAGCAGATTGCGTATCGGGATAATTGATCCCCTTTTTTACTCCGGCAGGTCGTGTTTCGGTCACCTCAGCGCCCAAAACGTGAACATAAACAGAATCTATGATGGTTTTGGCTACAGTAATTGCCTTGGCTTTGATCCAATAATCACCCGTAGGAACATTGAAGTTATAGGAAATGGTTGTTCCGGTAAGGAAGATAATTTTCTTGTTGTTCAAATACAATTCCAGATCCGCCGGGGCCGATGAGTTTGCTACAAATGGAATACTGGCATATTGCTGATAAACCTGATTCTTTATTGGTTGCTGAATTACGAAGTTGAGCCCGGCCCCAAAAACATCGAGCAAAATGTCTTTTCCTCCAGTATCTTTTCCTTCCAGATAATTGCCGTTGACAGTCACCCCACTTCGAAAAACCAATGCGATCTTAAGAATGACCTCTCCGGCAGGGACCCCAAAATATTGCCTGATATCCGGCGTAAGGGTGATCTGGTAAGAATTGGCCGTGGTTCTTGTCATTTTTGCCTTGTCTACATTGACTCCCCAACCTGCTATCACATATTTCCAGTCGGTACTGGAGGTACTCTTGTCGGTAATGACCCCGATGTGGGCATAGACATCGCCCGTATAATCTTTCAACCCTGCAGTACCTTTTGTCGCATCAAAAGTGATAGTTACTGACTGGGCGTCATTGGGAAGGGCCGGTGTCGATGTAACAATCTGTGAAACAACGATTTCGGTCGACATCAACAAGGCAATCAATAACGAAAGAATTTTCATGGGCAATGATGTTGTATGGGACAGATGTTGAAGGTAGGTAAATTTAGATCCGTTAGCGAAAAAAGTTTCCAAAGTTTTAAGTTGCAAGCAATAATTGCTCATAACCCGAAACTTTGGAAACTTTATAACAATTGTATTAACTAGTTCTTCGTAACTGTGCAGGAAGGAACAGCTTTCAGAACATCAAGTGTAAGCGTATAATTGCCTGCAACAGCGATAGGAATATTATCTCCGCCGTTGGAAAGTGCAGAGAGGTTCAAACCACCCAGGTTAACAGCCCAATCGTCGTTGGCCCTGAATTTAATAGCGCCGACCGTCAGGTTCAAAGTGACTTTGAGCACCTTGTTGGTTGCATCCCAGGTCATGTTGGTATCTGTTCCCCAACCGCCCGGAGTAGCATCCCCGATAACGCCCCACCTGTTTGCAGTGTAGGTGTATGCGTTAGGATGGCTCAGGTCGAGCGTGATGGCATAATCAGACTCCAGTGAAACGGGGATATTGGCAGCGCCTGCACCCAGATTTCCATCGGCTTTGTCGCTTCCGTAATTCAATCCCCAGTCGTGGTTGGCCCTGAATTTGATGCTGTTGGCAGTCAAGTGCATAACACCTTGCCAGATGCGTTGGGTCGGACTGTATGTCAAAGCTGTTTCATCGCCCCATCCCAGTGGAGTGGCATCGCCAATGACACCCCATGCCGTTGCTACGGCAGTAAAGGTCATGGTTGTGGAATTGGCGTTAATTTTATAATAACCGGCTGTTGAATTGATGTTTCCGCCGTTGGCATCCAGTTTGCCTGCTCCGCCGTCACCATAATTTGGCCCGTTCCAGTTGGGTTGGGTTGCAAATTTCCACTCATTGGCAGCATTGGCCATGTAGACATAACCTTCCAGTTTATCAGGTGCAGCAATGGTACTGATTACTTGTGGTGATTTGTCTGGTGACCAGTCGGCCATGGTAGTACCGGGATAGCTTGCACCAACATAGTTACCAGGAATGTTCCAGGTTTGAATGTCGGCCAGTGTAGTGAACTGAATATCTGCACCATAAGCTGTTCCAACACTGTTGGTAGCATAAGCACGTACGTGGTATGTGGTGAATTTCTGGAGAGCTGTGAGCGTGCTGACAAATGCCCCAAGTCCTGTACCGCCGTCAATTTTAGTTCCGGCGATGGTTGGATTGGCGCTGGTGCCCCAGGCAAGACCTCTTGCTGTAACTGTTCCGCCACCATCATAGGTAACTGCACCGCCGGATAAGGCTCCGGTTTTGGAAATAGCTGTTACATCAGTGGTTGTTACAACCGGAAGATCGACCAGCGTCTTAAAGGATACGACAGCACCATAAGCTGTTCCTGCGCTATTGGTTGCATATGCACGAACATAATAGGTTGTATTGCCTTTCAGACTTGTAAGTGCACTTGTGAAAGCGCCAGTGCCTTTTGAATCTGAGGTCTTGGTATCTGCCACAGTAGGTGTCAGATTTGTACTGCTGAAACATATACCGCGTACAGTTACCTCTGCTCCTCCTGAAACTGTTACGTTTCCGCCGCCAGCCGCTGCATTACCCGTGATGGCAGTTAATGCTGCAGTAGTCACGGTTGGAACGACCGGAAGTGTCGTAAAGTTAACTTCTTCACCGTAAACAGTACCGCTGGCAGTTGTAGCATAAGCCCGGGCATAATACTTGGTGGCATAAACCAGACCTGGCAAAGTAACATTAAAGGTCGCCGTGGTAGCTGTTCCTGCATACGCGACTTTTGTATTGGAGGTTGTCGGGACCGGTGCGGTATTGTAGCAAATCCCCTTCTCAATTAAGCCTTCACCTTGTGCAACAACAAATCCAACAACCGTTGCAGCATCAGATTTGATGTTCAGTGTCTGGGAGGTAGCCATCGTTGCAGGTAACCTTACATTCGATGTTTCCTTGGTACATGCAGCGAAAACTATAGCTGCAATTACCATGATGCCCAATATTCTATTTAACGTTTTTCTTTTCATTTGAATCTATTTTAAACGGTTCAATTGGTTGGTGTGAAAACTACCTTCATCGGCGTTGTTTCCAGGTATAGTTTGATGTTATACTTACCGGGAGCAACATCCTTGATATCCTGGCTATCTGTTTTGCCGTCATTCTGGTACAAATTGTTCAGGTCATGACCGGCTGGATTGTAGCCAACATTCACTTTGTCCCATGCATTGTGGGTGCGGAATTTGATACCTCCTGCGGTAACTGTTTTTGTAACGTTCCAGGTATGGTCAGTGAAATTATAGGCCATTTTGGTATCGTTGTCCCAGCCACCTACTGCATCCCCGATAATACCAATCGTCACATCCGCGATGGTCATCTTCATCTTGCCGGTGTTGATATCTACAGTCATGTTGTAAGCCCCTGCATCCAGTTTGATGGCAGGGCCACCTTCTGTAAGGTCGCAGGAAATTGCACCAGCTGCCAAAACGCCTCCATATTTTTTACCGTCATCGTTGTTGGTAAACTGGAAGGCAGTTCCATCGGTATAGATCCATCCGGTGTATACCTTGTTGTCGGCTGCTGAAACAACACCCTGAAGTTTGGAGGCTACAGTGAATGACAGGGTTGGAGGACCATACAGGGTCACATCGGCATTTTTAACAGGAGAGTTGTACACAAAAGATCCCGTTCCACTGCTTAAAGAGAGGACAGAGCGGATGCGAAAATCAATTGAGGAGACCTGATCGGCGGCGAATTTTTTTAATAAAATTCCGTCGAGATCACCCACAGAAATTTTCATGGAAAGACACTGTTTGTCACTCATGATCAAAATGGGATCTGCAAAATTGGTTCCCTTGGCACAAGCTTCCAGGTAATAGGTCACTGAAGCCTGGAATCCTGGATCCACAGCAGTTCCAACAAATTCAAGCATATTCACTCCATTGGCCCTTTTTAAAGTTAAATTGGGAACACTTGAAATTGTTGGTGCAATTGGGTTGTCCATCAAAACAGCTTTAGTTCCTTCCTTCTGGCAAGAAAACAAAAGTCCGGTCAACCCAATGAGAGTCAGATATATAAATATTTTTTTATTCATTGCTCAAAAATTTAGCGGTTTAATTAATAACCAATGTTTTGTTTTAACGTCGGATTTGCTCCCAGGTCGTTTGAAGGGATAGGATACAGATCACGGAAAGTCTCAGTTGAAGTTCCTGCAGCAACTTTACCTTTCCAAGGCCATAAGTAGGCTCCACCTGTAAATTTGGCATAACGGATAAGGTCTGTACGGCGGGTACCTTCCCAATAAAGCTCACGTGAACGCTCATCAAGAATGAAATCCAGTGTAAGCTGCGCGGAAGTAATGTTGCCGTTGGTGTTGCCATAAGCCCTTGTGCGAATCGCATTAACATAACCCAGAGCTGTTGTGGCGTTACCTGTTGAGCCGCCTCTCAGCGTTGCTTCGGCATACATCAGGTAGACGTCGGCAAGGCGGAACATGGGGTAGTCGGTATCGACAAAGTCAGGATGCGCATGCGGAGCAGCAGCGCCGGTTGAAGTGAGGTTGGAGTATTTTGTAATAGCCCAGCCATCGGTAAACTGACCAATGTCGGTGATATCAAGTTTTTGACCGGCAGACCAGAACATGGCCCGTTTGTCGGTGGCGCCGCTTGTATCTGTAAATTTGTTAACAAAAGCTTTGGTAGTGCGAATACCGCCCCAACCACCACCAACACCAAATGCTGCAGGAGACATACTTCCGCCAATTGCCGCGTGGATAAGATAGGTCATTCCACCGTAAGATTGGGTATGCTGACCATCGTTGGTGATTGGGAAAATCATTTCAGGGCTGAGGTTATTGTCAGCCGTGAAGTTATTGGCATATTTTGTGTTAAGCGAATATCCTGCAGCGATAACTTTAGTACAGTAAGTCACACATTCGGCATTTTTATCCTGACCAATATAAGTTTTGGCGTTCAGATAAAGTTTTGCCAACAGTGTCCATGCAGCAGCTTGATCGGCGCGGCCATATTCAAATTTCGGAGCTCCGAGAAGAGTCTCAATGGCCTTGAGTTCAGTTTCGATGTAGGTGAACAATGCCGCACGGGTAGTCTGCTTAGGGAAGAAAGCACCCGGAGAATCTGCCTCTGTAACAAACGGAGGATTTCCGAAGAGGTCGATGGCATGAGAATAAGCCAGTGCACGAAGGAATCTTGCTTCTGCGGCATATTTCATGATATCTGCATCAGTACTGGCCGAAGTAGCCCGGATGAACTCGTTGCTAAGTGCCACCGTATACATGATACGTGAATATATAGCTGCAATAAACACATCATTGGGTGCCCAGGTTTGCCAGTGGAAGTCTTTGATTGAAGCATCATTCCAGGCCATAACTGCTTCGTCGGTAGATAGCTCCTGAGCATTCCAGTATTGACGAAGATAGTTGGAGAAACCCTCATCAATTCCGGCAATATCCGCCTGGCCTGAAGGTCCCTGCTGACCGCTAAGGGCAAATGTTGCATAAAGCTTTGCCAGTCCTTCCTTGTACGCCGCTGGAGTACTGTAAACTGTCAGAGACGTCACAATATTCGGATCTTTCGGCGTAAGATTCAAATCTTTGACGCAGGAAGTCACCATCAGTGCGGCAAAGAGTACAGCTATTGATTTAATTTTATAACTTTTCATGTCGTATTCTTAATAAAGTTAAAATGTAAGATTTACGCCAAGTACATAAACTCTCGGACGGGGATAAAAATTATTGTCTATACCACCATTCACCTCAGGATCAAGTCCTTTGTACTTGGTTATGATAAAGGCATTCTGTACCGTCAGGCTTAACCTTGCTCTGTAGAATTTCTCGAAATTGTAGCCGACACTCATGTTATCCATTCTAAAGAAAGAAGCATTCTCTACATAAAAATCAGAGAAGTACTGGGTGTTGGTGAATTTAGCGTTGTTGATCTGCTTGGGTATGTTGTTAAAAAAACCTGACTGATTGTAGACGGTAGAATAAAGTGCTCCGGAAGCGACGTTGTTGTATGCATAGTTTCCGATGTTTGCCCTACCTGAGAAAGAGAAGTCGATTTGCTTGTAAGCCAATCTGGAGCTAATTCCAATAGTATAATCTGGAGCAGGTTTCTTGTAATGATATTTGTTCAGGTTGTTGCTGGTAACAGTACCGCCGCTGCCTGTACGATCAACATAAAGACCTTCAATTGGCATTCCGTTGGAACCATAGACCTGCTGGAATACAAAGAAGGAGTTGGAAGGAAATCCGACACTCTGATTCTGAATGAAGTTACCAACGCCACCACCTATAAGACCAACATCTACACCCGGATAGTTCGGATCGTCAGTTTTGGTCAGCTTGGTTATCTTGTTTTCATTGTAAGCGACATTAAATCCAAGGTTCCAGTTCAAATCCTTGGAGGTGATGACCTGACCATTCAATGAAAGCTCAATACCTTTGTTTTCAAGGTTACCTACGTTTGTAGTAAGGAAGTTTGAAAAGTTACTACCAGCAGCAATCGGGATGAAGTTCAGCAAGTCTTTGGTTTCGCGCTTGTAGGCATCGATTGATCCGGTAATCCTGTTCTTCATAAATCCGAAGTCCAGTCCGATGTTGTAAGTAGCTGTTTGCTCCCATTTAATGTTCGCATCGTATGGATTCGGACGTAAGGTGTTGTAAAAGGTGTTGCCAAACTGATATTGGGCAGTTGCGGTACTTCCGCGATAAACAGGCAGATATGGGAAGTCATTACCAATATCCTGCTGACCGGTTATACCCCAGCCCAATCTCAATTTTAAGTCAGACACTGCATTTACATTTTTGAGGAACGACTCATCCTTGATTTTCCATGCAAGTGCAGCAGCTGGGAAGATACCCCACCTGTTTGCAGTGGAGAACCTGGAAGATCCGTCATCACGAACAGTGAAAGTCAAAAGATAACGTTCCATAAAGGTATAATTCAAACGGCCGAAGAAGGATATCAGGTAGTTTTCATTGATAAATGTTGAGTTATTATCTGAAATCTGGGAGCCGTCGCCATTGCTGGAGAAGGAGGTGCCATCTTTGTAGAAATGTTGCCATGAATATCCTGCGGTAGCATCAATTTTGCTGTTGGCAGACTTAATATCCTTGACATAATTCAAATAGAAATCAAACAGCTTTGTTTTTCCTGTCTGGGAGTAAGTGTTAACTCTCCCGATACCATTTCTGAAAGTAAACGCTGCATTATTTGGAGCATTGTTATGTCCGGTAGTGGTAAAATAGTCGTATCCGGCGTTCACATTGGCCCTAAGATCGGGTAGGAACGGGAATCTATAGTCAACCTGGATATTCCCCAAAACTCGTTTCACAGCCGATTTATTATCTGTTTGATTCAGTAAGGCTACAGGGTTGGCAACACCAATCGGATTTGGGCTACCGTTTGGATCCATGGAACCATCGGGCAGTACATCTGAAAGATTGATCCAGGTATTGTATCCGCCAAATTTAGTATTACCATTCATGACAGGTTGTGTAGGATCATAGAAAACAGCTGAACCAACTGCGCCCTGGTCACCAAAATTTTGTTTGGTATAACTTCCTTTTACGTTAAAACTGATTTTAAGCTGATTGTTTAAAAATGAAGGATCCAGTCCAACTGCAAGTGTTGAACGCTCCATATTGGTAGTCTTAAGGATACCGTTTTGACTCGTGTAACCCAGCGACGCCCGGTATGGCATCGTTTTGACTCCACCGCTCAGACTAATATTATGGTCATGGGCAAGCGCTGTTTGATAAACCTCTTTTTGCCAGTTGGTATTCTGACTGCCTAAGCGTCTAAGTGAGCCCATGTTCAATCCAACTGCACTCTTCGATGCAAGATCTAGTGCCATGGCCCTTAACTCATCGCCCGACATTACATCCATATAAGCCGGGATGGTATTGGCAGAGAAAGTTCCGTTGTATTCAATTTTCATAGGTTTGCCGGCTGTTCCCTTTTTGGTCGTAATTAATATTACACCGTTGGAAGCCCTGGAACCATATATTGCCGTAGCAGAAGCATCTTTCAGTACCGTGAAGGTCTCTATGTCGTTTGGATTGATGGTCGACAATGGATTTGCCAAACCTGAGATTCCGGAGTTACTGACAGGAAATCCATCAATAATAATCAAAGGATCGTTGCTGGCAGACATAGAAGAACCTCCCCTGATACGGATCGTTGATCCGGCCCCCGGTGCACCACCAGATGAGGTGATAACTGTTCCGGCGCTTTTACCGACGATCAAATCCTGGGGAGAGGTGATCCCGCCTTTGGCGAAATCCTTGGAACTTACCGTGCTGACAGCACCTGTTGCATCATTCTTTTTGACAGTACCGTATCCGATAACAACAACTTCATCCAGTCCCTGGGTTTGGGGAGCAAGGGCGATTCTGAATGTTGTCTGTTGTCCTACAGAGATTGTTTGTGATACATACCCGACAAATGAGATAACCAGTTTCTGATTGGGATTAACCTTCAGGGTAAATTTACCGTCAAAATCTGTTGCAGCCCCGTTGGTTGTACCTGCGACCTGAACGGTCACACCAACCAATGGCTCTTTGGTAGAAGCGTCGGAAACAGTTCCGGAGATTGATTTTTCCTGTGCAAATGCAGGCAGTGTAAACACCGCGAGAAGGAAAAACCAAAGCATCTTCATCTTTGCTAATTCAAATTTCATTCGATGATAATTTAGTTAAATTAATGAATATTAATAATTTCTCATAGATCTTACAAACTACACGCCGTGTCTTTTGCAAGACTTGTCACATGCTTGTTCTCATGTGAATCAAATTATAGGTTCATAAATCATGGTTGAAGAATTCATTACTTTACGCACCATTTTAAGAAATAAATTAAGAACGTTGAAAATCAAATTGTTTAGTGCCTTGTACTCTTTTCTAAAACCATTTCAAGACACAAATAAAGATAATTTAACAATCATTTAATCTGCAGTTTTTGTAGGTATCGAAAAATAATCATCGCAATCGTTTGCGGTTACGTTTGCACCAAATATGTTATAAAACATGTTTATATATTCTTTGTATTTTTTTAAGAAATCGCATCATTGAGGTAACCATCAAAGTTGGTTGATTGTTTGAAAATTGATTAACTTGCAACATCGAAATAACCCTACTAACGTTTGTCTTACATGAGTAGTCAGATTACGATCAAAGACATCGCTAAAGCGCTCAATATCTCCGCGTCTACGGTATCCAGGGCCTTAAAAGATCATCCTGATATCAGTAGGGAGACCAAAGAAGCCGTCAACAACCTGGCAGCCAAACTCAGGTACAAGCCTAATGCCGTAGCGCTTTCACTGAAGAACAGCAAGACCAACACCATCGGTGTTATCATCCCCGAAGTGGTTCACTTTTTCTTCTCATCGGTCATCAGTGGAATAGAAGATGTGGCCTACGATGCAGGTTACAATGTAATGGTATGCCAGTCGAATGAAAGGTATGCACGCGAAATCATCAATGCCCAGGCACTCGACTCAAACAGGGTAGAAGGAGCGCTTGTTTCTGTTTCAAAGGAAACGCACGACTTTGCTCACCTGCTCTACCTGGAAGAGAATGGCATACCGCTCGTCTTTTTTGACAGGGCACCAGAAGAACTGGATGTCGACAAGGTGATCATTGACGATTGCAAGGCAGCCTACAATGCTACTACACATTTGATTGAGACTGGTTGCAGGCGTATTGCCCACCTCGCAGCTCCCCAGACATTGGGAATTGGTATTCAAAGATTGGCCGGGTACAAATTAGCGCTCGAAGATCATGGAATCCCCTACCGGGAAGATTGGGTCATCGTAGCCGACTCATTTGAACTGGCGGGCGATGCCACGAGAAACCTGATGCACCTGCCTATACCTCCCGATGCCATTTTTGCCGTGAACGACATGACAGCGGTAGGCGCCATGAAAACCTTGCAACGCATGTCCATCGCCGTTCCTCAAAAAGTGGCCATCATCGGATTTTCTGCCGGCTTCTTCTCAGATATTACTACCCCAACCCTGAGTTCCGTCGATCAGCATGGATATGAAATGGGGGTTGAGGCCGCCAAACTACTGCTCCAAAGGATAGAAACGCCTGTCGAAGGCAAACACAAAACCCATTACATCGATACCCACCTGGTGCTTCGGGAGTCGACCAAAAGAAAAAGCTGAAAACACTGATTTAGTTAAAAAAAAACGGGAAAATTGTTTTTTAATTAATTCTTTTTATACGTTTGTACCGAAAATCATTTGTTTAGTCCTTTTCTAAAATCAGGTCCGTTCGGACTTGACTCTCCACTCTATATATATATTGCCATTTCAAAAACTGATCTTTTGCAAATCAAAATGTCAGTCGGTTGTCCGTTGTGAAATTTAGGTTTCACCACTAACATCCTGTGTTTTCGTTGAATAAATAAACAATTCATTGTTATGGCAAAAAAACCTATGCTGTCGTTCTGGCAAATATGGAACATGAGTTTCGGGTTCATGGGGGTACAAATCGGTTATTCCCTTCAAAACGGAAATACCAGCAGGATACTTTCAGCCCTTGGATCTGATGTCGGACATCTAAGCTATTTCTGGCTGGCTGCACCTTTGGCCGGATTGATCGTTCAACCCATTATCGGACTTTCCAGTGATAAGACCTGGACACGGTTGGGAAGACGTATCCCCTTTATTCTGGCTGGAGCTATCGTCTCTGCCCTTGCAATGTTTTTTATGCCCAATTCGGAATTCTTCGCCCACCTGGTTCCGCCCCTGTTTTTTGGTGCAGCCATGTTGCTGCTGATGGATACCTCTTTCAATGTCACCATGCAGCCGTTCCGTTCCCTGGTAGGCGATATGGTTTCTGAAGAACAGCGTAACATTGGTTTTTCAACACAGGCATTTTTGATTAATGCCGGTGCAGTAGTTGGATCAATACTACCGTTCCTGCTTACCTGGCTGGGCGTTTCCAATGTACCCAATGCGGGCGAAAAGGTGGCCCCTACTGTTGTCTGGGCCTTCTATTTCGGTGGTGGAGCACTGTTGCTGAGTGTTCTTTGGACCAGTTTTACCACCAAAGAATATACACCAGAGGAGTATGCCAGGTACAACAATATGGGAAATGAAGAGAAGAAGAAAAGCTCTTTTCTCCAATTGTTGAAAGATACTCCCAAAACGATGCTTCAATTAGCCTTTGTGCAGTTTTTTTCCTGGTTCTCGCTCTTTTTGATGTGGGTCTATACTACTCCTGCTATCGCCGAAAACGTATGGAATACCCTACCGGGAGATGCGACCTCTACCGCTTACAATGAAGCAGGTAATTGGGTCGGCATTATTTTTGCAGCCTATAGCCTCTTCGGCGCGCTTTTCTCTATCGTGATGGCTCGTCTGGCGACCCGGTTCGGACGGAAAGCGATCTATCTGACCGCGCTGGTAGCGGGTGGATTAGGTTTGCTATCCATCGTTTTTGTAAAGGACCAATATGGTCTTATTGCCTCCATGGC
This sequence comes from uncultured Tangfeifania sp., assembly GCA_964358545.1. Taxonomy (GTDB): domain Bacteria; phylum Bacteroidota; class Bacteroidia; order Bacteroidales; family Prolixibacteraceae; genus CAINVV01. Next base: position 14,855 of record CAYHQN010000082.1, read on the forward strand.
AGGTGTAGGAATTGCATGGGCTGCCATTCTTGCAATGCCCTATGCGATGCTATCAGCTTCACTTCCGGCAGATAAAATGGGTGTTTACATGGGCATTTTCAATGCCACTATCACTATTCCACAGATCGCTGCCGGTCTGCTTGGGGGAGTTCTTTTCTCATTGTTGGGCGGACAAGCCGTGTATATGCTCGGACTTGCCGGTATTTGCATGATTATCGCCGGCATCTCTGTCATCTTTATCAAAGAACACAAATATTCCAAAGAAATTTAGCGTGAAGATTAAAGCCTGTCTTTTCGACCTCGACGGTGTCATCGTCGATACCGCCAAATATCACTTCATCGCCTGGAAAGAGATGGCAGCGGAGCTCGGTTTCGACTTTACCGAAAAGGAGAATGAATTGCTGAAAGGGGTAAGCAGAATGCACTCATTGGATATCCTTCTGGGTATTGGGAAAATTTCCAAAACGGAAGAGGAAAAACAGGCACTCGCAGAAAAAAAGAATCAGCGTTACCTCGAATATGTGGAGCAAATGAACGAGGAGGAGATTCTGCCTGGAGTTACACGGTTTTTGGACGATCTGCGAAGCAATGGCATCCTGATCGCGCTGGGTTCGGCAAGTCAGAACGCGCCCCTGATTCTGGACCGTATCCACCTGAAAGGGAAATTTGATGTCGTGGTGGATGGAAACGCAGTTTCCAAAGCTAAGCCCGATCCTGAAGTTTTTCTAAAATGTGCCGAACTGCTGAAGGTTGAACCCTCCGCTTGTCTGGTGTTTGAAGATGCCCAGGCCGGCATCGAAGCAGCCCTGAATGGCGGGATGAAGGTAATTGGTGTGGGATCGTCAGACAACCTCTCCCTTGCCGACCACTATATTCCGGGCTTTAAAAAATTAGACTACGAACTATTATCCAAATGGTACCAATAAGAAGGAAATTAAATGAAGGATTACATCGTACATGACGGATGGAAAATCATCGAAGATGGATTTCATCCCGAACACAATAAAATTACCGAAAGCCTGATGAGCCTGGGAAACGGGCGAATGGGGCACAGGGCCAATTTCGAGGAGAAATATTCCGGACATACCCTACCGGGAAGCTATGTGGCAGGAGTTTACTACCCTGATAAAACACGGGTAGGATGGTGGAAGAATGGCTATCCCGAATATTTTGCCAAAGTACTGAATGCGGCAAACTGGATCGGAATTGATATTCGGATCGGATCTTTGACGCTGGATCTTCATCAATGTAAGGTGTTGTCATTCAGGCGCGAACTTGATATGCTAAACGGTTTGCTCAACCGTTCTTTTACTGCTGAGCTTTCCGATGGCAAACAGGTAAAAGTGACCGCCCAGCGGTTTGTCAGCATCGCCCATTCCGAAATTGGGGCCATCAGGTATACCATCGAAGCCCTGAATTTTAATGAAAAGGTGACTTTCTCTCCATTCATCGATTTTGATGTTGTCAATGCAGACGCCAACTACGATGAAAAATTTTGGGATGAGGTAAATAAGTCGGTGTCCCGTGGTGAGGGTTACATCACAGCAGAAGTCAGAAAAACGCTCTTCCAGGTTTGTACCGGCATGAAATTTAAATTGATGAAGAATGGTGAGAACATCCGTTTCCATGCCGATCTCGAAGAGCGTCAGAAATACGTATCCAACATCGTTACCATTCCTATGGAGAAGGGCGACAGGATTACCATTGAAAAATTTGGTGTCAACCTCTCATCTGAATATTGTTCAAAAATTTTGCTCAATGAAACCGCTGCACATCATCTCAATGCGGCATTCAAAAGGGGTTACGACCGGTTGTTGCAAGATCACACAGATCTCTGGCAAAAAAAATGGGAAACCAGCGACATCCTCATCAAAGGTGATGTGGCAGCCCAACAGGGGATCCGTTTCAACATCTTCCAGTTGCAACAGACCTATACCGGCGAAGATGAACGACTCAACATCGGTCCAAAAGGATTTACAGGAGAAAAGTATGGCGGTTCAACCTATTGGGATACTGAAGCCTTTTGTATTCCATTCTACCTGGCCACGGCGCCTCCGAAAGTTGCTCAGAATTTGCTCTCCTACCGCCACAAACACCTGCAAAAGGCCATCGAAAACGGGGAGAAGCTTGGTTTTAAAGATGGCGCTGCCCTCTATCCCATGGTAACCATGAACGGAGAGGAGTGCCACAACGAGTGGGAGATCACCTTCGAAGAGATCCACCGTAACGGTGCAATTGCCTTTGCTATCTACGACTACATCCGTTATACCGGTGATCATTCGTACCTCTTGCCAAAAGGGTTTGAAGTACTTCTCGGCATCTCACGGTTCTGGTCGCAACGGGTCAACTGGTCCGAAGACAAACAGAAGTATGTGATACTGGGGGTAACCGGTCCCAACGAATACGAAAACAACGTCAACAACAATTTCCACACCAACCGTATTGCCCAGTGGACCCTGCAATATACGCTGGAAGTGATTGAAATGCTGAAAATAGAGCACCCCAAAGCCTTCGCGCAGCTCAAATCGAATTGGAACTTCGACGAGGAGAAAGAAACCTTGCGCTGGCGGGATATAGTCGGGAAAATCTATTTCGCCTATGACCCTTCCCGCGATATTTTCCTACAACAGGACGGCTTTCTCGATAAGGATTTGATGCCTGCATCTGAACTTCCAAAAAACGAAAGGCCACTCAACCAAAATTGGTCGTGGGACCGGATTCTTCGTTCCCCGTACATCAAGCAGGCCGATACCCTGCAAAGTTTATACCTCTTTGAAAATCAATATGACACTGAAATCATTAAAAGACATTTTGATTTCTATGAGCCATTGACAGTGCACGAATCCTCACTTTCACCCTGTATCCACACAATATTGGCGGCCCAAATTGGCTACACCACAAAAGCCTACGAACTCTACCTTCGGACATCCCGTCTTGATCTCGACGATTACAACAATGATACCGAGGACGGCTGTCACATCACCTCCATGGGTGGAACCTGGATGTCCTTTGTACAGGGCTTTGGAGGAATGAGGGTGATCAATGACCATCTGCACTTCGCCCCAATACTTCCTGATAAATGGGAGGGTTACTCCTTCCGTATCAATTTCAGAAATGCGACCATTAATATTGAAGTAAACAGGAAGGAGATCATTTTCGAGAACCATTCCTCCCACAACATTGAACTTTCTGTTTATGGATCGGAGCTGGTCATTCCGGCTCAGGGTCAAATAAAAAAAGAACTTAATTGAGAATTTATATGAAAAGTACATTTAGAATGAAGAGCACTTTGTTGTTACTGTTCTTCGCCCTATCCTTAAGTATTCAAGCCGCTCCGAAGCTGAAGCCGATGCTGGAGCGTGTTGAGCCTGCCTTTTGGTGGGTTGGATTTAAAAACCACGACCTGCAGTTGTTGGTTCACGGTGACCAGATCTCTGCCACCAAACCTGTCATTACCTATGAAGGTGTTGTGATTGAATCTGTTGTTACGGTAGAAAATCCGAATTACCTGTTTCTGAACCTGAAAATTGGCGCAAATGCCCTACCGGGAAAGTTCAACATCGGTTTTATGCTCAATGGCAAGGTCGTTCAAACCTACCAATATGAACTCAAAGCCCGTGCCGCAGGTTCTGCCAACCGGATCGGGTTCAACAGTTCCGACGTGCTCTATCTCATTATGCCCGACCGTTTTGCCAACGGCGATCCTTCCAACGACAGCAAACCGGAGATGGCAGATAAATTGAACAGGACAGAACAATATGGCAGACATGGCGGAGATATCAAAGGTATGCTCGATCATCTTGATTACGTGGCAGACCAGGGATATACTGCCCTTTGGCTCAATCCTGTTTTGGAAAACGACATGCCCCAGGCCTCCTATCACGGTTACGCCACAACCGACTTCTACCGTGTCGACCGCCGTTATGGCAGCAATGAGGATTACCGTCAACTGGCTGTTGCGGCTGAGAAAAAAGGGATCAAAATGATCATGGACATGATCTTCAACCATTGTGGTACCGGTCACTGGTGGATGAAAGATCTGCCCTGCAGAGACTGGCTCAATGCCGATGCAAAAACCATCACCAACCACCGCAAATCGGTCCAACAAGATCCTTATAGCGCCCAATGCGACAAGGATGAGTTCCATGATGGCTGGTTTGTCCCTTCCATGCCCGACCTGAACCAAAAAAATCCATTGATGGCCAGGTACCTGATCCAAAATTCCATTTGGTGGATCGAATATGTCGGACTTTCCGGCATCCGCATGGATACCTACCCCTATCCCGATCCGGAGATGATGGCCGAATGGACCCGCGAAGTGATGGTCGAATACCCCGATTTCAATATTGTAGGAGAGGAGTGGAATACCAATCAGGTTCAGGTAGCCTACTGGCAAAAGGGGAAAGTCAATCCCGATGGTTATCGCTCTTACCTGCGCAGTCTGATGGATTTCCCGTTGCAGGATGGCATTGTCAAAGCATTTAGCGAAAAAGAGGGTTGGAGCGAAGGCCTCAACCGGTTGTACGACGTGTTGGCACTCGACTTCATCTATCCCGACCCTCAAAATCTGGTGGTCTTTGCCGATAACCACGATACAGAACGTTTCTTTACGGCCATTCACGAAGATTTCAGCAAATACAAGATGGCCATGGCCTATCTCATGACCATCCGGGGAATCCCGCAAATCTATTATGGCAGCGATATCCTGATGACCGGCCGCAAGAGCGATGGCGACGGCATGCTCCGCAAAGACTTTCCCGGTGGGTGGGCCGGCGACAAAGTCAACGGTTTTACGGGCGAAGGGCTGACAGCCCAGCAAAAGGAGGCGCAGCAATGCCTGAAAAAGCTGATCACCTGGCGTAAGGGCAAAGAGGTGATTCATACCGGAAAAATGCTACACTACTTGGTGAAAGAGGGCGTTTATGCCTTCTTCCGTTACAACGACAAAGAGAACATCATGGTAATTTTCAACAACAATGACGGGGAGAAGCCTTTCAAAAGCAATCACTACCGTGAAGGACTTAAAGGAGCGAACAAAGGTTATGAGGTGATTTCCGGAAAATCGATCGATGATCTTTCAACCCTCAAAATCCCTGCCCATTCAGCCATGATTGTAGAATTAAAATGAAGATTGATTGATAGATAGTAAAAGTGAACACCGTGAAATGGGGGAAGGGATTCTCCCATTTTCTTTTTCCCTTCTCCAGCCTCCCTTTTCCTTTCTC
>CAYHQN010000083.1:0-20031 GCA_964358545.1 uncultured Tangfeifania sp.
CTAAATTTACTTAAAATCTTAAGGACTTATGCATTACAAACATAGGGTCTCAGGGGAGTCCAGGCTCAGGGCAGTGCAGTTCAGGGAGCATCTTCCCGTCAGATCTTCTCCAAGTCCCCCAGTCCAAGTCTTCTTCCGTCATCCCCGTCGTCCTAGTCATCCCAGTCGTCCCAGTCATCCTAGTCGTCTCCGTCCCTCCGTCATTCGCGTCACGGTTTTCCCGCAAGGGTATTGTAATTCGCCACAGCCTGATAGAGCTGCACTTTATGGCTCTTTTTGTTGATATTTGCCTGTGTCACAGCATTCAGGTCAACAATGTAATCGGCTGAGGTGATGGTGCCGTTCTCCAGCTGAGAGGCCGAATGTTTGGCAATGTTTTCCCTCAACAACACCAACTCTTCATCAACCTTCAGCAGTTGTTCAGCTTTTTTTATCGCCTCATTGGCCCTGAAAAGTGCTATAGAGAGATTCTGGTCAAAAACGGCACGCTGACTCCCGATCATCTGTTTCTGAACCTCCAGGATTTCGCGGCTGCGTCCGGTCTGTTTCCAGTCGAGGATGTTCCATGAGACACCCAACCCGACCAGGTAATAGGGGTCGAAGGTGTTTTTCAACATGTTCAGGCCAGGGCGTCCGTATCCGGCCTGACCGAACCCAAATATTTTGGGATTTCTAGTTTTCTGCAGCAGTTGGGAATTCTGATCGATCTTATTTCCAAGCAGATCGAAGTATTTCAGCTCCGGACGGGTAATCAAATCACTCTTCTTGTTGACAACGGGTTCAGCCAGGGTAGTATTTTCGTTCAACACCTGATTGGTAATTATACCCAACACCCCCAATCCGGAAAGCCTTTCCGACTGAATCTCCCCAATTTGCTGGTCAGTCAGCAGCCTTTCTGCTTTCAACAGCTCCAGGTCCCTGGAGGTTACTATGCCATTTTTATATCCTGATTCCAGTACCTTGATCCGCTCATCCAGCACCGATTGTTTCAGCTTCATCACTGATTCGTTCTCCGTCATCAGTAAAACTGCGAAATAGAGCTGATTGACCTTTTCGTTCAGGGCATACAACTCCACTTCCAGATTCTGACGGTCGGCTGCCAGACCGGATTTTTCGGCCAGACTGTTTGCATTGGTGGCCCCTCCGTCGTAAATGGCCTGCTTCAGGTCGAGGTAGACTTTGTACTGGTCCTTCGATGGCGAAGGGATGTTCACACCCGGAATAGGGACACTCACCTTTGTCACTTCACTCTGGTAGGTTGCCTGACCGTTCAGATTAAGCTGAGGATTCCAGACTGTTCCGAAATTTTTCAGTCTGAGATCGGAGATCTGCTGTTGCCGAAGGGTATCGGAAAGCCTTGGATAATTCTCGCGTGCCAGCCGGTAGCACATTTCCAGGTTAATGGAACTCACCTGGCCATATCCGACAGCAGCGGAGAATAACAATAGAAATATCAATGTTCTCTTCATTTCTCTTTTAAATATTGAGTAATTTTTTAACTCGTATTTCTTTTTTTAGTAATAATAACAATATAATGTCATACCATTTCCCCGAGAATTTCGACCTCCCCCAACCCCTCCAAGGAGGGGAGTGGTGTTCTAATGTTGATCAGAACACGAATCTGAAGGCTCCCCTTTGGGAAGATTTAGAGAGGTCAAATGAAGGAATTCAGAAGACTAAAATGGTTTATTATTTCTTTCCAATTACTTATATGGTTGTCAATTATTCACTCTCAACTGTTCACTTTTCACTGTTCATTCTTCACTGTTCTCTCTTTAGCGCTTGTTTTACGAACGAAGTGATAACCGCCTTCCGCTCCTGCAGAAACTGATCATATTTTACAGGATCATTTCTGAACAGTTTCCTTTGAAACAAGGGCCTGCCAACGTACGGCATCACGATCATGCCAATCACATTGGCAAAAAGATGCGGAAAAGTAATCGGCCGGATGTTGCCCATGTCAACCTCCTTTTCAATCATCCCCTCAACCAAAGTGAAGTCCAACCCCTGATCGGACATGAATCCGGAAAGCTGCTCCGGATCGCGGTTGATCTCCCTGATCACAAACTGAGGCAAAAAGGGATGTCCCGACATATAAGTGTCATATTCCGAGACAATAGCTTCAATTTTATCCAGAAATGGTTCACTCCCTTTAAAGATGACAATCAAACCTGGTATCAACTGGCTCAGAATCCCGTAAAAGACCTCCTTAAAAAGCAGCTCCTTGGAATGAAAATAGTAATGCAGCAAGGCTTTGTTGATCCCCGCTTCATCGGCTATCTCCTGCATTCTTGCACCATCCATTCCTTTGCGAATGAATACCTGTTGAGCAGCCTGAATGATTTTCTCCTTGGTACTGTCTGAACCCATCCCTACAATGATTTTTTGCAAATTTAACCATTTGGTTAAACTAAATGGTTAAATTCAGAAAAATATTTTCGTGCGGATTGTATTTTTTTTTATTGGTGTATCTTTGAGTCCAAGACTCCGGCATTAGGAAGTAAGAAATATCGTATGTTTATTTCTTTAAACCATACAAATTCAGCACTTTCCTAATTTGTAATCTTTAATTTGTAATTTGTAATTTACTGTTACGGGGATGGAACCTAAAAAACAACTTACCGGACTAACCGATGCTCAGATTGCCGAAAGCCGGAGAATCCATGGCGCGAACCTGCTGACACCCCCAAAAAGGGACTCGATATGGAAGCTTTTCATTGAAAAATTTGAGGATCCCATCATCCGGATATTGTTGATTGCCGCATTCTTATCACTGGGTATTTCCTTTGTTCACAGGGAATTTGCCGAGACAATCGGTATCTTCTTCGCCATCTTTCTGGCAACCGGTGTGGCATTTTGGTTCGAGCTGGATGCCAACAAGAAATTTGACCTGCTCAACAAAATCAATGACGAGACGCTCGTGAAGGTGATCCGGAACGGCAATATCTGTGAAGTACCCAAATCGTCCATTGTAGTAGGAGATATCGTGCTCCTTATAGCCGGTGATGAAGTACCTGCAGATGGCCGGCTGTTGGAGGCAGTCTCGCTTCAAATCAATGAATCATCCCTAACGGGGGAACCGGTGATCAACAAAACCACCCGCGAAACGGATTTTGACGAAGAGGCAACCTATCCATCCAACATGGTCTACCGTGGCACCACCGTGGTCGATGGTCACGCTACTGTCGGGATTAGCGAAGTTGGCGACCAAACCGAATATGGCAAAGTTGCCCGCGAAGCGACCAAAATGAGCGGTGAAGAGACGCCATTGAACAAACAACTCGACGGGCTTGCAAAATTGATCGGGGTAATCGGGTTTTTGCTGGCTATAATGACCTTCCTGGCCTTGTTCATCAAAGGAATTCATACCGGAGATACCCATTTTACGACCATTCAGAAATTTTCTACCACACTGGTGATCCTCTCCATGATGGTGGCCCTGGTCAAAGTTTGGGTTCCAATCGTCTACGATGGCATCGCCTTGTTCAAAACAGGCCCCAAAATCCCTGAATCGATTAATGAGGGTGGTTGGATCAGATGGATACTGACTGGATTCGCCACCTTTCTGATATTGGCGGGAATCGCCTATCCATTTGGCATCAACCTCACCTCGCCCGAGACCTGGGCCAATTTGGAAACTGCCGGCAAAATCCTCTCCTATTTCATGGTCTCTGTCACCCTGATTGTTGTGGCAGTACCCGAAGGATTACCCATGAGCGTGACCCTCAGTCTGGCGTTGAGCATGCGGCGCATGCTGCAGTCGAACAACCTGGTCAGGAAGATGCATGCCTGCGAAACCATGGGAGCCACAACAGTTATCTGCACCGATAAGACCGGCACCCTTACACAAAATAAGATGAAGGTTTTCAGGACCAACTTCTTCGGACTGGAGAACCAATCATTATCCAAAACGGAATTAAGCGAGCTTATCAGGATCGCTATCGCGGTAAATTCTACTGCCTATCTTGATTTTACCGATCCTGCAAATGTCAGTTCAATAGGTAACCCGACAGAAGCCGCACTTCTTTTCTGGCTGCACGACCAGGGCACCAATTACCTTGAAGTCAGGAACGAGGCGACTGTGGTTGAGCAGCTAACCTTTTCGACCGAACGGAAATACATGGGTACCATCATCGAATCCCCGGAAGGTAAAAAGATTCTGTTCGTCAAAGGTGCGCCCGAAATTGTTTTGAACCTCTGTCACTCCGTCCGTTTACAAGACAAAAATGTACCGGTTGCTGACTACAAAAATGAGATCGAAAGCCTGCTGACCGGCTACCAGGGTCAGGCTATGCGAACGCTGGGGTTTGCCTACGAGGTCATTGAGGATGACCGCGAACGAATTATTAACGGGAAAGTGGAAGTCTCCAACCTGCAATTCATAGGCATCGCAGCCATCTCCGATCCTGTCAGGGAGGATGTTCCCGGTGCGGTGGCGGAATGTCTGAATGCCGGCATTGACGTCAAGATTGTAACCGGGGATACTCCAGGCACAGCCAGGGAGATCGGCCGGCAGATCGGGATCTGGAAAGAGGAAGTTGGCGAAGAACAGCTGATCACAGGAGCAGAATTTGCATCTCTTTCGGATGAAGCGGCTGCCATACGTATCCGGAAGTTAACGATCATGTGCCGTGCCCGCCCCACCGACAAACAGCGGCTTGTTCAACTGTTGCAGCGGGCCGGTTCGGTCGTGGCAGTAACCGGCGACGGCACCAACGACGCCCCTGCCCTGAACTTCGCCCATGTCGGATTATCCATGGGCTCCGGGACTTCAGTGGCCAAAGAGGCCAGCGACATCACCCTGCTCGACGACTCTTTCAAAAGCATTGCCACTGCCGTGATGTGGGGACGATCGTTGTACCAGAACATTCAACGGTTTATCCTCTTTCAGCTAACCATCAATGTGACAGCGCTGGTGATTGTCTTTCTGGGATCCATCTTTGGCCGCGAAATGCCACTGACAGTCACCCAGATGCTTTGGGTGAACCTCATCATGGATACCTTTGCCGCAGCCGCCCTGGCCTCCCTGCCGCCCAACAAAAAGGTGATGCAAAACAAACCGCGCAGAAATGAAGATTTCATTATCACCCGGCAGATGAGACATTTTATCCTCTCCGTAGCCGCCATTTTTGTGGTTTTTCTGCTCTGGTTACTCTACTATTTGACGGATCCGACCGGAGAAATCTCCCGCGAAAACCTTTCCAAATTCTTCTCCATCTTTGTCATGCTGCAGTTTTGGAATCTTTTCAATGCCAAAGCATTCGCTTCGGGCCATTCCGCCTTTCACCAACTGCACAAAAGCATTGGCTTCATCATCACGGTAGTGCTGATTTTAACCGGTCAGGTGCTGATAGTCACCTTTGGCGGTGATGTATTCCGGACTGTTCCCTTGCCACTAAAAGATTGGTTGGTCATCGTAGTGGCCACATCCGTCGTCCTTTGGATAGGAGAGGCTGGTAGGCTATTTGCCAAACTTACCGGAAAGAGGAGCTGAAGGAAGAATGGTTTTTATTTGGGTATGTGAATTATGTAAGACATATCCTGAATTGTGTAATATTCTCCGGATACGGGGGAACTATTTTTACATCGAAGTAATGTAAACAATAAAATATTACACAATGCAAAAAACATATACAAGTAGGAAGGCTATTCTATATTTCCTTCTGTTTTTTACGCTATTAAGTATAGCAGGTTGCAGAAAAGAGATCGTTGTCGTTGTGGAAACTGGAGACCTGGTGGTCAATGCAAGGGATGGCGCCGGAGCCTCGTTGGTGGGTCATACCGTTTACCTGTACAACAATCAGGCGGACTTTAACAACAATCTTTATTCTCAAACCAGAATTACGGACAATAGCGGACAAGTCGTATTTCTAAACTTATATCCTGGCATTTATTACGCTGACTGTGACTTCACCGGCATGTTGGGTCAAACAATCACAATAACTGGAAGTGGATCTGTCTCTGCCGGATATGAAACGACAATAACAATAAGGCCTTAAATTCTCGTCCGACAAACAGAGCATGGTAGAGGAAATGTGAAAATTGGGAAATGTGAAAATGTGAAAATGAGCAGGGGACTGGACTAGGATAACTTGGACGACGGGGATGACTGGGATGACTGGGATGACTGGGACGACGGGGATGACTGGGACGACTGGGATGACTAGGATGATGGGGCAAGATCGACTCTCGGTTTTAAGTCCCGTTAGGGATAATCAATTTTGTAGCCCGGGATGGAGCGAAGCGGAACCCCGGGTAAATGAATCCCCGCCAATCACCGTCCGCGTTCATATTTCCATCAAAAATGACATTCCGGGGATCGGACGGAAAGCGCAAACCGATGATTAGAGAGAAGCGTCGAAGGTCTCTGTGTAACTCTGTGCTCCTCTGTGAAACTCTGTGTGACATAAATTATTGCGTGAATCAAGCCACCTGTATTCGAAAATCCAAAATCCAAAATTCGTTCTTCCTATCGAAATGTCTATATTTGCCGCATGAATTTTATGCTAAAATCATTTTCTGTTTCGCTGCTGTTGCTGGGATGGCTGATTTCAAACGGCCAACAGATGGGTGGTATGAACCGGGGACCGCAAGGACAGCGTTCTACTTCCGGCAGTCAGAAAATGCAAAAGGGAGCAAAAGGTGCAAAAGGGGCCAAAGATTCCATAGTTTTTAAGATGCACGAATACCTGCTGATTGAAGATCTTAGCCGGATCAAAGAGATCAAAGTAGATACTTCCATCATCGATTCACACATTTACAACCCCGTTTACAAAAATTCATTATCGGTCCAGAGCCTTGGAAACACAGGCGCCTCCTACCAATCCGGTGATTTTTTCCAGAGAAGGACGCCTGAAAAAGAGTTCCTTTTCCAGCGCAACTATTTCGACTACGGCTCGTGGCCCGGTGGCATCAAATTTTACAACGTCACAAAACCCTATACCCTGCTCACATATGGTCAGTGGTTTGCCAACAAGCCCAAAGGGGAGACAATTCTGAAGGTGCTGCATACCCAGAATATCAACAAAAACATCAATTTCGGATTCTACTACAACTCCATCGGTTCGCAGGGCAAATACCTGAACCAGGAGGCGAAAGACCGCAGCGTTGGGTTTTTCTCAAGCGGTAATTTTGACCGGTACGACTATTGGTTTTCCATAGGAAAGAACAGATTTGAAAATCAGGAAAATGGCGGTTTGCCGAACCCAAAAGATATTGAAAATCCGGATATCAAACCCGATAACATCTCTGTCTGGCTCACCGATGTAAAGTCCATAAACAACAATGTTTTTGGGACCCTCACCCACCAGTTCAAAATTGGTACCTGGAAAGAGGTGAAAGATGAAAAGAAAAAGGAGATTTATAACGTGTTCATCCCAAGGGTTGCCCTGACTCATGTGCTGGATATTGAAAAATCCACTCGCCTCTACACTGAAGCGGAACCCAATCCATCTTACACCTACACCACAGATCAGGGAACCATCTATTTTTATGGGAAAGGCAATGTGCCCTTCATCAACAAAGAGACCGGCTCGGCAACTGCTCCTGGCACCATTGACAGAGCGGGTCAGACGATCGTTTCAAACCGCTTTGTGCTCAAATTCATGGAGGCTCCCGATCGCAAATATACCTTCGGCAAACAGATATTTATCTCCAACGACCTGGTTAACCTCTATCTACCCCGGCAGGATCTTGTGGCTGACAGTGTTGGGGTGTTGCATCCCCCCTTGGGATTAACCCAGTCCCGCAATTACTCAAACACATACATCGGTGGATCTGCTTACCGTACCGATGGCCGTTTCTGGAGTTGGACCGTAGCCGGAAAGTCCTATATCCAGGGACGCAATGCTTTGGATTATGACCTTTCGGGTTCCATCGAAAAACCGCTCAGGGCAAAAAAGGACACCTCCTTTATCAGGATTTTTGCCAACATGTCCAACCGGACACCCAACTATTTTTTGGAGCACTATTACTCCAACCATTACAAATGGGAGAATGCTTTTGACAAAACCTATTCAATGAGGGTTGGGGCAAATTTCGACAAACCGGGATGGAGGCTTAAGGCAGCGGTTAATTACAGCATCATCAGCAAATACGTCTTCTTCAACGAAAAAGCCTTGCCGGAGCAGGCAAAATCTGAATTTTCCGTAGCCTCAGCCATGGTGAACAAAGATTTCAAATTCGGCGGACTGAACATCCGGAACTGGGTGGTCCTTCAGCATACTACCACTGACCTATACCTTGCTTTACCTAAGGTTAGCATTCGGAATTCGACCTATTACGAAGGTATGTATGCCAAAGTTCTGCTCTTTCAATTTGGATTGGATACCCGATATGAGACCTCCTATTATGCTGATCAATACGCTCCGGCAACGGGTATGTTTTACCGCCAGACCAAAGATAAAATTGGAGATTATGCCTGGATCGACGCATTTATCAACCTGAAGATAAAACGGACAGCCTTCTACCTGAAATATACCAATCTTGCCACGCAGTCTGTCAAAGGAGGCTATTACACTTCACCCGGCTACCCTGCTCCTGTATCCACCATGTTGTTCGGACTCTCCTGGTCATTTTACAATTGAGCATCATCAAAGAAAATATCCACAAACTCGGCCAGCATCATGGCCGTTGCACCCCAGATAAAATAGCCGTTTATTTCATACCCGGGCACCATTATTCGTCCGGTTCGCGTCTCCATTTCCCGCTCACACTTATTCACTGAATCGGTAACATATTCGAGGGAGATAATAATAACCTCATCCACTTCGGAGGAATCAATCTTCATTTCAGGAAATTCATTCAACCAGCCCACAACCGGAGTGATCAGGAAATCACTGATTTGCACATAGACGGTACTCAGCTGACCAAGTATTTCAACGGTATCGGCCGCAATACCAATCTCCTCCTGAGCTTCCCGCAAAGCAGTCTGGACCAGGTTGGCATCCTCCTTTTCACGCTTCCCTCCCGGGAAAGCGATCTGTCCGGCATGATTTTTCATCGTGGAAGGCCTTCTGATCAGGCACATGTGTATCTTGTCCTTTAACGGGAAGAGCAGAATCAGGACCGCGCTATCATGGTAATTGATCTGTTCGGAAGGCAACATCAGGGCTCTTCCGGGAGGAAGCATTTTTACATGTGAGACACTCCCTGGCAACAGGATTTCCAACTGCCTCTTAAATTTTTCGATCCGGATGTCGGGCGACAGGTTCAAGGCTATCAGAGGATTTATTGTTCTGTATTAATCTCTAATTCAGCGATATGCGTCATTGTCAATTGCTTTAATAATCCATTCTGGACCGGATATCCCTCACATTCAATTGAAGATAGGTCTTGTCGCGGTATTGGTTTTCGGTTACTGAATAGCAAATATCAAAAGGAAGGGACTGCTTGATCATGTCGAAATGTGTGGACAATGAAAATCCAATTCCGGAAAACCGCGACGAAGAACGATTGGCCTCCATCAGGTCCAATTTTACATGGTCGCTATTTTTCCCCACCAGCTTACTTGTTCCATAATCCATCACATCTTCGGTAAGAAAAACCGGTGTCATGTTGTGCGGCCCAAAAGGTTCAAACTGTTTCAACAGTCTGATAAATTTTGGGGTAAGGTCCGAAAGTGAAATCCTGGCATCCAGGTCAATGGTTTGCTGCATCTGATCATAAGAGATCGTGTCTCTCACAACCTGCTCGAATCTTCTGGAAAATTCGGCCACGTTTTCAAGTTTCATGGAAAGACCGGCTGCATACATGTGCCCGCCATAGGACTCCAACAAATCGGCACACTTCCCGATGGCTTCATACAAATCGAACTCCCCAACAGACCGCGCTGAACCGGTAGCAATTCCATTGGATTCGGTTAGTACAACGGTTGGCCGGTAGTAATGCTCTGTCAGTCTGGATGCTACAATACCAACAACACCCTTGTGCCAGTCGCGGTTATAGATGACGGTCGATTTACGTCCCTCATAAAACTGACTTTGTGAGATCATCTCCAGGGCCTCCTGGGTAATGTCCCGATCGAGGGTTTTGCGTATTTCGTTATAGGCATTAATCTCTACACCAAGCTCTTCCAGCTCAGTCTTGTCTTCAGCCAATAAAATCCTGACAGATTTTTTGCCATGTTCGATTCTGCCTGAAGCGTTTAAACGCGGGCCAATTTTGAATACAATATCCTGTACCTTTATCTCACCGACAATACCCGAATAGGTTATCAAAGTTTTAAGTCCGGTGGATGGATTGGAGTTCAGTTTCAGAAGCCCAAAATAGGCTAGTACCCGGTTCTCCCCAGTTAAAGGAACGATATCAGAAGCAATGCTGACAACCACCAGGTCGAGCAGGTCGTAGGCAATATCCTGGGGAAGGTCGTGCTTCATGCAGTAGGCCTGAATGAGCTTAAATCCCACTCCGCATCCCGACAACTCCTTGTAGGGATAGTTGCATCCGGGTTGCTTGGGATCCAGGACTGCAACAGCTTCGGGAACTTTATCATCCGGATTGTGGTGGTCACAAATGATGAAGTCTATACCAAGTCCTTTGGCGTATGCAATTTTTTCGACCGCTTTGATACCGCAGTCAAGCACAACAATCAATGAGATATTTTTAGACGCAGCATAATCGATCCCGATAAACGATATTCCATATCCCTCCATGTAGCGATCGGGTACGTAATATTCGATATCAGTAATCCGTTGGGACAAAAAGGTGTACATCAAAGCCACCGAGGTAGTGCCGTCCACGTCGTAATCGCCGTAAACCATTACTTTTTCTTTGTTGTCGATGGCCTTCTGAATCCTGTCAACAGCCTTGTCCATGTCCTTCATCAAAAACGGATCGTGAAGGTCGCTAAGCTTGGGACGGAAAAATGTTTTGGCTGATGCAAAAGTCTTTATCCCACGCTGAACCAGCAGATTGGCAATAGCCATGTCCACGTTCAACGCAGCCGAAAGCTGCTTGATGTCGTTAATATCAGCTTGTTCCTTCAGTTTCCAGATTTTTTGCATCTCGCTCTTTTCGTCCGGCAGGTTTAATGAATAATTTCCCAAATATACCTTTTTGGCGCTTAGCGACCAAGATAAAAGAAGGATATCTTTTCTTATCTTTGCACCTGATTTTTTCATGAAATACCCATGAGAATATTTTCACACAACCCGAAAAATGATTGTGTGGGTATTCCATGCGACCTTTGAAAAACAAATTATAAACGCATGAAAAACAGGATCATTTATCAAAGATGAGCAATTTAGATTTAAGTGAGCAGGAGACAATACGACGGAATTCCTTGCAGAAACTCCGGGAATTAGGGATAAACCCCTACCCTGCAAACGAGTTCAAAATCAATACTTCCACCAAACAAATCTTAGAACAATTCGACCCTGAAACCAACAATTTTCAGGATATCACCATAGCCGGCAGGCTGATGAACCAGCGAATCATGGGGAAGGCCTCTTTTGCCGAACTTCAGGATGAAAGCGGCAAAATCCAACTTTATCTTAATAGGGATGAGATCTGTCCCGGTGAGGACAAAAGCCTCTACAACGATGTTTTCAAAAAACTACTGGATATTGGTGATATCATTGGTGTTACGGGATATGTATTTATTACCCAGATGGGTGAAACTTCCGTGCATGTCAAGACCCTTACGCTGCTGAGCAAATCACTGCGTCCCTTGCCCGTAGTCAAGGAGAAGGAGGGAACCTTGTTCGATGCCTTCACAGATCCTGAACAAAGATACCGCCAGCGTTACCTCGACCTGATCGTTAATCCGCAGGTACGGGAAGTTTTTGTCAAACGTACCCGGATCATCAACAACATGCGGGAGTTTTTCAACCAGAAAGGATACCTCGAGGTTGAAACACCTATTTTGCAACCCATCCCGGGTGGAGCAGCCGCACGTCCGTTCATCACGCACCACAATGCCCTGAACATACCGCTCTACCTGAGAGTTGCCAACGAATTATACCTGAAACGCCTGATTGTTGGAGGTTTCGAAGGGGTTTATGAGTTCTCAAAAGACTTCAGAAACGAAGGGATGGACCGCACACATAATCCTGAATTTACCGTAATGGAGATCTATGTGGCCTACAAGGACTACAACTGGATGATGGAGATGACCGAAGAGATGATCGAACGCATCGCCCTGGCCCTTCATGGAACCACAGAAGTGACTGTCGGCGACAAGGTCATTGACTTCAAACGTCCTTTCAAAAGGATTACCATGACCGATTCCATCAAAGAATTTACAGGAATTGATATTCTTGGTATGGATGAAGACGCGCTGAGAGCGGCCTGCAAAGGGATTGGCGTCGAGGTGGACGAAACAATGGGCAAAGGAAAAATAATTGACGAAATATTTGGTGAAAAGTGCGAAGGTCACTACATTCAGCCCACCTTTGTTCTGGATTATCCGGTAGAAATGTCACCTTTGTGTAAAAAGCACCGTGACAATCCGGATCTGACCGAACGATTTGAACTAATGGTCAATGGGAAAGAGCTATGCAACGCCTATTCGGAGTTGAACGATCCGATCGACCAGCTGGGCAGATTTCAGGATCAGTTGAAATTATCAGAGAAAGGCGACAATGAAGCGATGTTTATAGACATGGATTTTGTCAGGTCGCTGGAATATGGAATGCCTCCCACTTCCGGTATGGGAATTGGGATCGACAGATTGGCGATGCTGATGACCAATTCATCCTCCATTCAGGATGTATTGTTGTTTCCTCAGATGAAACCTGAAAAAAGAGCTGAGGAAGACAGTGCAGAAATGTTCGAAGCATTGGGAATACCCTCTGTATGGGTAGAGGTGCTTCGAAAAATGAATTACAAGAAGATTGCGCAATTGAAAGAGATAAAAGCCTCAAAATTGTTCAACGATCTTTGCGGTTTCAACAAGAAAAACCAGCTCGGCCTCCCTAACCCGGGCATGGATGAGGTGACGAAGTGGTTAAACTAATATTTCACACCAATGACGGAAATCAGTGAAAAGAGCCGTGTCGCAATTATAGGCAGTGGAAGTTGGGCTACTGCGCTTGCAAAATTGATGATGTACAATGTGAATGAAATCAATTGGTACATTCGCAACAAGGAGAACATCGAACTTTTCAAAAAATTCCGGCACAATCCCAACTATCTTCGCTCGGTAGAGTTTGATGTTTCCAAAATCAATTTCTACAACGATATCAACCAGATTGTTGAAGATTCAGATATTCTGGTTTTCGTAACTCCCTCCGCTTTTCTGAAAGATACGCTCCGTCACATGACCGCAGAAATCGGCAACAAATTTGTTGTTTCTGCCATCAAAGGGATCATCCCGGATGGAAATCTGTTTGTCGGTGAATTTTTTCATGAATTTTACGACCTTCCGTTTGAACAATTTTGCGTCATTGCCGGTCCATGCCATGCAGAAGAGGTAGCCCGCGATCTCCTCTCCTACCTCACCATTGCCAGTCCTGACGTCAAACGGGCACGGCAATTTGCCATGTTACTGGAAAGCAATTCGCTCCGCACACATATTTCGGACGACATTTGGGGAACTGAGTATTCGGCTGTGCTGAAAAACATTATGGCCATTGCTGCAGGCATTTCACACAGCCTGCGTTACGGCGATAATTTCCAGGCGGTACTCATGTCGAATGCCATCCAGGAGATCAAGCGATTTGTGGACACCGTGCATCCCATTACCCGCGACATCAAATCGTCGGCCTACCTTGGCGACCTTCTCGTAACCGGATACTCCCATTTTTCGAGAAACCGGACCTTTGGCAGCATGATTGGCAAAGGTTACACCGTTCGATCGGCTATGCTCGAAATGGACATGATCGCTGAAGGTTACTACGCCACCAAAAGCATCAAAGAGCTCAACGAACAGTACCGCATCAACATGCCGATCACTGACACTGTCTACAACATCATCTACGAGAATATCTCACCGGCGATTGAGATGAGGCTGCTGACGGAGTATTTGAGGTAGAAAGGACGGAGACGACTAGGACGAAGGGGACGACTGGGACGACTGAGGGAATGTGAAAATTGGGAAATATGAAAATGTGAAAATTGGCAGTTGCACAATCCTAAATTTCCTGACCACCATCTGGATCCTTCTCAAGTTATACCCCGGAGGGGACTTGGACGACTTGGACGAAGAAAAGACTTGAGGACTAGAAGACTAGGTGACGGAGGGAATGGAACTCAGGACATGCTGACTATCAAAGACGAAGAAACGGAAAAACGGCGAAAGGTTCATTGCTAATCCGGGGTTTAGCCACGTAGTGGCGAAATATTGGTAGCCCGGGGTGAAGCGAAGCGGAACCCCGGGTTGATGAATGACGCACGACCACCGTCTGCGGTAGAATTTTCAAAGAAGTTTTAAGATCCCTTCGGACGGAAGGAACAAATATTTAAAAAACCCACAGGCTAAAAGCCAATAGCTAACAGCTAATAGCCTGAATACTAATACAAAAATATAACACAAAACAAGAATGAAGAACATCTCCTTAGATCTCAAAAACGTATACGGCTTCGTGCCAAAAGCTAAAATAGACGGTTTCAAACCTCAGTCCGAAGCCGCTAATCTTGCCCTGCGAACAAAAACGGGTAAAGGCAGTGACTTTCTGGGATGGGTCGATCTACCCGGATCAATTTCTGAAGTTGAATTGTCTGATATCGAAAAAACGGTTCAAAAACTTCAGGTCAAACACCTCGAAGTATTTGTTGTGATTGGAATCGGCGGCTCATACCTTGGATCAAAAGCCGTTATCGATGCCCTTTCCGACTCTTTTGCTGCCATCAAAGGATCTTTCGAAGCCCCGCTCATCGTCTTCGCCGGACAAAATATCAGCGAAGATTATCTTTTCGAACTGCGTGATCTGCTCGAAACCAAAGATTGGGCCTGTACTGTCATCTCAAAATCAGGAACAACCACCGAGCCTGCCCTTGCCTTCAGGTTACTGAAACAAGACCTGGAAGAGAAATATGGCATCGAAGAAGCCCGCAAAAGAATTATTGCAGTAACCGATGCTGAGAAAGGTGCCCTGAAAAAGCTGGCCAAAGAGGAAGGATACAAAACTTTTGTAATCCCTGATGATGTTGGTGGCCGCTATTCCGTGCTGACCCCTGTCGGCCTGATCGCCATTGGAATGGCCGGCTTTAATGTTCGCGAACTGGTCAAAGGTGCCATTGACATGGAAAAAGCCTGTGACTCATCCGTTCCGTACGAACAAAACCTGGCTTGCCAGTATGCTGCCGCCAGAAATGCACTTTACCAGTCGGGAAAGAAAATCGAAATTCTCGTCAACTACAATCCCAAACTTCACTTCTTTGCCGAGTGGTGGAAACAGCTTTATGGCGAGAGCGAAGGCAAGGACAACAAAGGCATCTATCCAGGCAGCGTTGACTTTTCGAGCGACCTTCACTCCATGGGACAATACATCCAGGAGGGTGAAAGGACCCTGTTCGAAACGGTCCTTTCCATCGAGGAAGTTGACAATGAAGTATTTGTTCCCGAAGACGAAGCAGACCTCGACGGGCTCAATTTCCTGGCCGGCAAACGCGTCGATGAAGTGAACAAAATGGCAGAACTGGGTACCTCCATCGCGCATGTCGATGGCGGCGTTCCTAATATAAGGATCTCTGTTCCAAAATTGAACGAATACTACCTGGGGCAATTGATCTATTTCTTCGAAATTGCTTGCGGAATCAGTGGCTACATCCTGGATGTCAACCCGTTTGACCAGCCAGGTGTCGAAAGTTACAAGAAAAACATGTTCGCACTCTTGAACAAGCCCGGCTTCGAAAAAGAGAGCAAAGCCATTCAGGAAAGATTGAAATAATGGTTAAAAACAGTGGTATCCCGAATCGGGCGTGGAATTCAACAGGCAGAAATTTTCTGTGCCTGATCGCTCTCGCATTGTTGGTAGCCTCCTGCTTTTCAGGGAAACAGGAGAAACAGAAAACCGATGAAAAACAGGCAGCAAAGAGCGTTGCGATGGATACTTTCCGGCTTTCACAATTAACTGTGCCATCCAATGCGGCCTACAGTTCGGTTCTCGAGGATTTCGACAGGGGCGATCTGCAGAACATCGACCGCGCGCTCGCTGTTTTTGCCAACAACAAGGCCGATTCACTTAGCCGCGACTCGATGCTCATCTCTTTCAATGAGTACCTGACTGCTGTCATGCAGGAGTACTATTCGGGCAAGTTATTGGGCAACCGTCAGCTGATGGATCATTTCGAGAGCAAGGAAGACCATATGGAAGCACAAAAATTGATTGCCTCACTGGCAGCCCATGGCATTGAGATTACCTACCGGGAAGGCGACTTTTACCTGGAACCCGATCTGGAATTTGTGTACGACCGTTTGGAAGGAGTGCTTACAACTGGAAGTCGCAACTACCTGCAAACCAAAATCTCACTGTCAAAGGTTCTTTTAGGCGACAACAACCTGCCAGTTTCGCCGGCTGATTCAATTGCCCGTCAGATAATGGCCTGGGAAGATTTCATGGCGAATAATCCGGAGTATGTCTCGAAAGATGAGGTTCAGGCCCAATACATAGGTGCATTTACAACCTATCTGTCAGGTACGGAGCAGTTTCCACTGTTCGACCCCAACACAAAGATGCTGCAGCATGTTTACCAAAGCTCCTACCTTCAATACCTTGAAAAGTACCCCAACCGGGAAAGCAGCAAAATTGTAAAGAAGTTTTACGATTTGCTCACCGCAAAGGGGTTTAAATACGAGGAGTCGCTCGATACTTTCCTTCCGGAAGTCAACTTTATTCCAAATCAAAACCCGAAATGAGTACGAACCCATCCAACAAACAAAAAGCGAAAGTTACTCAGTTGACGGTAACCAAGCCTTCACGACTGATGGAGTTTCTCATCGAACAACTCAAAGGTAAAAGCAGGACTACGATCAAGGCCCTCCTGGCCCACAGACAGGTATCAGTGGGAACCCATACCATTACACAGTTCGACTATCCGCTGGAACAAAATCAGCTTGTCACAATTAACTGGGGGGTTGTGCCCGAACAAACCCGCCTTCGGGGAGTGCGCATTTTGTTTGAGGATCCATACCTGATTGTCATTGATAAAGAGGCCGGCATGCTTTCTATCGCCACCGCCAAGGAGAAGCTGCTGACCACCTATTCCATCCTGAGTTCCCATGTCAAGAAGGAAGATCCGACCAACCGCATATTTGTCGTGCACAGGCTCGACCGAGATACATCCGGCGTGATGATGTTTGCAAAAAGCGAAAAGGTGCAGGAGATCATGCAGAAAGAGTGGCAGGAGGCAGTTATAAGACGGTCCTACATTGCAGTTGTTGAGGGAATTGTAGAAAAAGACGAGGATACCATCCGTTCTTTCCTGAAAGAGAACAAAATGCTCTTCATGTACTCCACCAAGGTTCCGGGAGAGGGAGATGAGGCCATCACCCATTACAAAGTACTCAAACGCGGCGAGGAGTTTTCATTGTTGGAGGTAGAACTTGAAACCGGTCGCAAAAACCAGATCCGTGTTCATATGAAGGAGCTGGGACATCCCGTGGCCGGCGATAAAAAATATGGTTCCAAATTAAATCCGCTGCGCCGCACCTGTCTGCATGCCAATATTCTGGCTTTCAAACACCCGATAACCGGAGAGGAACTCAGTTTCGAAACACCGCCGCCGCATAGGTTTCTTTCGATGTTTTCCTGAAGACTGATATTTTTAATCGTACGAAAGTTTCCAAAGTTTTAGTTACGAGCGAATTTAGCTCGTAACTAAAACTTTGGAAACTTTTAATCCGTTTTCTGTTCAACTCTGATTAGTCTATTCACGTCGTAACCTCTATTTGTAATTTTATTAAGTAATTCATTATAAAGACTTTTCTCAATTTGTGGCGTACGGGAGAGTATCCACAAATAATTGTCAGAACTGCTGCCAATAACTGCCCATTGATAATTTTTATCCAATTCCAGTACAAAGTAATCACCATAAAAGAACCAAAAAAAAGAAACTTTTAATTTCGATGGTACATTTGGGTCAGGAATTTTTGCTTTCCCAATCGCTTCAAATTTCTCTCCATTCAATGTTTTTTTATAACCGCTGTTTACAACCTTTAGCTTACCATCCTCCCGATAAGAATAGAATGCAGTTACCCCAACCAATCCGCGTTCAAAGCTATGGTCATAACGGGAAATTTCGTACCATTTACCCAAGTACCTTTCAATATTAAGCTCTTTTACTACTGTTTTATCAATCATTTTATTTTGACCATTACATGCGTTTATAAAAAATAATAGTGCTATTATAAAAATTACATTTTTTCTCATGGTTCAATTTCTCTATTTATAAGTTTAAACAAGGATGAGTTTCATAATTTATCGTATCAATAAATTCGTTGTAATTTTCTTTTCAATCTTGCAGCAAACGACTGAGGCTATGACAAGTGGCTGATTGCGTGACACTTAGCTGTCAACCTACACGAATGATTGTGCTGGCAACGAAGCTTCAATTATGTTTCAAGACCCGCCATTTGTTATAGCCTTTATTAGCATACGTTTTTCTACTTTTCTATAACGTATTTAACCGATTGGTTGATTAAAGTAAGGATTTCAGTCAGGTCAACATCATTATTAAAGAAAATATAAAATTGCTTGTATTTCTCAAACCATTTTGTCTTTGAAAAAGCAAGTTTAGCTTTAAGGGTTTCAACATTAGTTTCAGCATCTAGTTTAAAAGCAATTACAACATCTCCATTTTCATAAGATGTATAAGATAAATCAATCCAAAAAATATTTGTTTTACCAAGTTGAAATGGAATGTAAAGTTTCCTGAAAATTGGAATTAAATTAAGATCATGTTCACTGGTTAAAGTTAGGAGCTTATCATAAAGATTTTTTGCTAGATCACATTTAGTCTTTGAAATTCCAATTTTTCGATACTTTTCCCAATTCCATTCTTCCATCGTTCTTACAACTGCAGGAATATTTTCTCTAAGAATAGGCCTTTCAATGTTTACAACAATTTCTCCTTGATCAGTCTTAAATCTAGATATTTGAATTATCTCAATATCAAGGCTAAGGTATCCTATTGTTTCTAATAGATCAGGTTTGAAGCCTGGAGCTATAAGTATTATCTTCGGGTCGCCTTCAATCAAATCGTTCAAATCTTCAGAGTTTTCTCGTGAATTTTTAAGCTTTGTCTGAAATGCTTTGTCTGAAAGAGCTTTAAGTCTAATAGTGTCTGGATTCAATTTTACAAATTGGAAATAAGGTAAAATTTGAGGGATAATTTCCAATCCACATATTACATTTTTAAGTTCAACAATCACTGGCCTCAAGTCAATCAAATCAATTCCCCATATGTCTAATCTTAGATTACTAGGTAAAGTAATTTGTCTATTTAGCAGAGCTACCTTCCCAATTACTTGTTCATTTTTTAATATAAAATTCTCCAAATCATTCG
Source organism: uncultured Tangfeifania sp. (assembly GCA_964358545.1). Lineage (GTDB taxonomy): Bacteria > Bacteroidota > Bacteroidia > Bacteroidales > Prolixibacteraceae > CAINVV01. The sequence continues at coordinate 19,447 of CAYHQN010000083.1, forward strand.
TTTCATCAGAAAAATTATATCTCTCTAATTCTAAAATAGTACCGTTTTTGTCAATTTTATAAAGATCTGTCATTGTTGTTTCGTTTTTGTTGTCTTAAAATGTGTGCAACTCGTTTGTATATATTGAGAATCTTCACACAGCCAGCATGCCTCTTCCATCTATCTACAAATTCTCCTGGTGTATATTCGTAAAATTAACAAAATATATATCAATGTTGTTTGGATAAAGGATGCTCCGTTTCCCGGGTGAGCAACTCCGCAGGAGTTTCCCGTGAATAACCCCCAGTGCAACTGGGGGACGAGCGGGATAAAAATCTACTTAAACCCCACCGGGGTTTCCCAACAACAAGGTATTGCAAACTTATCTTGAAATTGTTGGGGAACTCCTCCGGAGTTTATTTTCATTTGTACCACCTTTCTTTTCCTCCGGTTAAAACCGGAGGTTATTCGTGGGTAACTCCTGCGGAGTTCTATTAGCTAACCGACATTAAAATATATATGTTAAAGATAATCAGGCTGGAAACGATTTCATCGGGTGTACGACAAAATTCCAAATTAGTAGAAAAAAGGCTATACATTTGTAAA
>CAYHQN010000084.1:0-6920 GCA_964358545.1 uncultured Tangfeifania sp.
GGGACGACTGGGACGACTGGGACGACGGAAAGACGGAGGGAATGTGAAAATTGGGAAATATGAAAATATGAAAATGTGAAAATGGGCAGAAAATCCAATAATCTACTAATCCAACAAATCCAAATCCAAATCTGAGGATGAGAGTAACTTTATTAGGCACTGGTACTTCGCAGGGTGTTCCTGTCATAGCATGCAATTGTGAGGTTTGCCGCTCTGCCGACAGCCGGGACAAACGTCTGAGATGTGCCATTTTGGTGGAGGATGGGGATACCTCTCTGTTGGTGGATGCCGGTCCCGATTTCAGGCAGCAGATGTTGCTGTACCGGGTAACAAATCTGGATGCCGTCCTGCTCACCCACGAACATGCCGATCATATTTTTGGTTTGGATGATATCCGGAGCTTCAACTGGATTAGAAAAGCGCCGATGGATATTTATTGCGAAAAAAGGGTGGCAGAGAATCTCAAAACTATCTTCAACTACGCATTCGCTGAGAACAGGTACCCCGGAACGCCCCAAATGGAGCTTTTACATATTGATGGTGAGCCATTTCGGGTGAAGGGAATAGAAGTTGTCCCAATACGTCTCTATCACCATAAATTGCCTGTGTATGGATTTCGCTTTGGCAAATTTGCTTACCTCACCGATTTCAACAGGATTGAGGGCGAGGAGCTGGTAAAACTGAAAGGGGTAGAGGTGCTGATTATTTGTGCCCTGAGAAAAAGCATCCATATTTCGCACCTGAACCTTTCGGAGGCTTTGCGTCTGGCCGGAGAGATTGGCCCAAAGAAAACTTACCTGACCCACATGAGCCACGAAATGGGGTTTCATGCGGAGTTGGCTAAAGAATTGCCTGATGGCGTTGAACCGGCCTATGATGGGTTGGTGATTGAAATCTAGGCAAATAGGGAGGTGTGATGCTTAAGTGAATCACGTAAATAATGGATAAGGATTTTGTATTCATATATATGTAAAATGTAGATATTCAGCGATTTCAAAATATGTGATATGAAATTTGCCCTTTTTAGTTTAGTTAGTTTCGATCCGCAGTTTTTTTAGTCTTTTGAAGTTCGTATTATTGTAAAATCATCAAATTAATCTTATATGAAACTTTTTTTCCCGGAAAACTATAAGGCAAAACTTGATCTGAAACAAACCGAAAAGGCGATCAAGTTAATTAAAGACTTTTTTCAGGAGAACCTCTCTTCTGAATTGCGCCTGCGCAGGGTAACAGCTCCTCTCTTTGTACTAAAAGGAACCGGCATCAACGATGACCTGAACGGTGTGGAACGCCCTGTTACTTTTGCTATTAAAGAGATGAACGATGCCAAGGCAGAAATCGTCCATTCGCTGGCTAAATGGAAAAGGTTGATGCTGGCGCACTACGGCATCCCGGTAGGGTATGGAATTTATACAGATATGAATGCCATCAGGGCTGATGAAGAACTTTCCAATATCCACTCTTTGTATGTCGACCAGTGGGACTGGGAAAAGGTGATCACGGCCAAACAGCGTGATATCGATTACCTGAAAAGGATTGTCAACCAGATTTACGCTGTCTTGTTACGGACCGAATTTGTCGTGTATGAAAACTATCCTACGATTAAGCCTTTGCTACCGGAGGAGATCACCTTTGTTTATTCGGAAGAGTTGGTTCAACGCTATCCCAGGCTGACACCCAAAGAAAGGGAGTATGAGATTACCAAAGCCCATGGGGCTGTATTTATTATCGGGATCGGTGGCAAGCTGAGCAACGGGGAAGAACATGATGGCCGGGCTCCTGATTACGATGACTGGACTACTCCGAATGCGGGAGGGTACAAAGGGTTAAACGGGGATATATTAATCTGGAACCCGGTATTGCAGCAGCCATTCGAGATATCATCGATGGGCATAAGGGTTGACAAGGGGGCACTGCTTCTTCAGCTTGAAATCGCTGGCGCCAATAAGCGGAAAGAATTGCTTTTCCACAAAAAATTGTTGAAGGATGAACTACCGCTCTCGATCGGAGGAGGTATCGGGCAATCCCGCCTATGCATGTACTTTCTTCGCAAGGCTCACATCGGAGAGGTGCAGGCCAGCCTCTGGCCTGAAGAGATGGTGCAGCAATGCGCAGAACACAACATCTATATGGTCTAAACGCATTGATGGCAACAAAAAATCCCTGAGGCATTTCTGGTTCAGGGATTTTTTTGTATTTTTGCGCCCAATTAAGGCCGGTCCGGTAGCTCAATGGATAGAGCAACAGCCTTCTAAGCTGTAGGTTCTTGGTTCGATCCCAAGCCGGGTCACATTTACCTCTGTAAACGATTGATTTACAGAGGTATTTTTTTATTCTCCACAATTGTTTTGCTTACTTCCTTCAATTCTTTATATGACATGGTCGAAAAAGTTTCTAGCCATGTTGCGTCTGTTGGTTGTTGTTTCAGCTTTAAGAGAGGATTGTTTTCTGAATATATTTTCCCTTTATCGGGTGTCCACTCAAGCAAGTCATTCGGTTCGCAAACCAAAACCTCACACAGCAACTCAACATGGTCTAATCTGAAAATGCGTGTCTTATTATTTAAGATAGTCGTAGCAGAATGTGGTGAAAGACCAGCTTTAACTAAAAATGTGTAGGGTTTTTCTATTCCTCTCAATTGAAATATTGGAGTCAGGTTAAGGGATAACATGGTATTTGTTTTAAAATGATAAAGTAAGTTTCAAATATACAAAACAATTATTCAATAAGATATAAAAAATATTGAAAAATACTAAACAATCATTCTAATATGATAAAGTAGTATTTAAAAAATAATTTAATTATCTCAAATATATAGAATAAAGATTAATAAAGTAAATTATAATATTCTAATATATCAAATTGATATTCAAAAAATACAAAGCAATCAGGATAATGATGACATAACCTATGGCAATTCATCTACATGATCCGGTGTCACGTTTACTCCCACTTTTTGCGGTGGAATGTTCTTAATTCCAAATAAAACAGCTAAGTTTATATCCAAACCTGATTTTTCAAATTAACTCAAACCAAAATTTTATATGTCTGAAGATCAAAAGAAACAGCTGGAGCAACAACTCTGGAACATTGCCAATACCCTGCGCGGCAAAATGGATGCGGATGAGTTTCGTGATTACATTTTAGGATTCATTTTTTACAAGTACCTCTCAGAAAAAATGTATCGCTATGCTGATTCGATATTGCTTCAGGATGGGATCAAATACAGGGATATTCAAGAGGACAGCGCCAAAGGCAAACAGTACATCGAAGCCATCAAGGAGGAGGCGCTGGCTCGATTGGGTTACTTTCTGAAACCATCTGAACTGTTTAGCGAGGTGGCCAAACGTGGCAACAGTGACAAGGAGGGGGAAAACAATTTCATTCTGGAAGATTTGGGTAAAATCCTGACCAACATCGAACAGAGTACGATGGGTACAGCCAGTGAAGATGATTTCGACAACCTGTTCGAGGATCTTGACCTAACCAGTACCAAACTTGGCAAAACTGAATCGCAAAAGAACGAGTTGATTTCCAAGGTGCTGGCTCATCTGGATAAGATTGATTTCAAGCTGGATAATACAGAACTGGATGTGCTGGGGGATGCCTACGAATACCTCATCGGACAATTTGCCTCCGGTGCAGGGAAAAAGGCAGGCGAATTCTACACACCACAAGAGGTTTCCAAGGTATTGGCAAAGTTGGTCACGACTGGTAAAACTAAGTTGAAATCCGTGTATGATGCAACCTGCGGCAGTGGTTCACTGTTGTTGCGGGTCGCCAAAGAGGTGAAAGAGGTAAGCAATTTCTATGGACAGGAGCTCAACCGTACCACCTATAACCTGTGCCGGATGAACATGATCCTGCACGATGTTCACTACCGGAAGTTCGATATCCGGCAGGAAGATACCCTGGAACACCCACAGCACCTGGACAAGCGGTTTGAGGCAGTGGTTGCCAATCCTCCCTTTTCAGCCCAGTGGTCTGCCTCTCCATTGTTTATGACAGACGACAGGTTCAGCCAATATGGTAAGCTGGCGCCAGGCAGCAAGGCTGATTTTGCTTTTGTGCAGCACATGGTCTATCAACTGGCAGAAAATGGCATTATGGCTATTGTACTGCCTCATGGAGTATTGTTTCGAGGTGGAGCAGAGCAACACATTCGTAAATATCTGATTGAAGGGAAAAATTACCTGGATGCTGTTATTGGGATGCCTGCCAACATCTTTTACGGGACCAGTATTCCAACCTGTGTACTGGTGTTCAAAAAATGCAGGGAAACCCCTGAAGATGTTTTGTTTATTGATGCCAGCCAGCATTTTGAAAAGGTCAAGAATCAAAACGTTTTACGTGATGCAGACATTGATAAAATCATCTCCACCTATCGCAACCGTACCGAAGAGGCAAAATACAGCAAACGCGTAGAGACGCAAGGCATTGCGTCTAACGATTACAACCTGAACATTCCACGTTATGTGGATACGTTTGAAGCGGAAGACCAAATTGACCTTGCAGCGATATCCAACCAACTCAAAAGCCTCGAAAAAGAGATTAAAAAGAGCGACGAGAGCATAGTCGGATACTGCAAGGAATTGGGAATTGAGCCACCTTTTTAAATGAATTGGTCAAATTTGGCCACAAGTTGTGGCCAATTCGGGACTCACTGCGTCCCGAATTGTTGTGGACACATTACTTTTTTTAGATTTTAAACAAAATTTTCAGATGACAAAAGATAAAAAATCGACCATAAGTGTTCAAGGGACTGTAATTACGGTGCTTTCGCACAAAGAGAGCGACTTTATTTCCTTAACCGATATGGTCAGGAATTTTGATGGTGGGAGTGCGTTGATTGAAAACTGGCTTAAAAATAAAGACACCGTCTTGTTTTTAGGAATATGGGAGCAAATAAATAATCCTGATTTTAATTCCCCCGAATTCGAGGGAATTAAAAATGAAGCAGGTAGGAATAGTTTTTATCTTTCAGCCAAAAAATGGATAGATGCCACAAATGCCAAAGGTTTAATAGCCAATGCCGGAAGATATGGAGGCACTTTTGCCCACAAGGACATTGCATTTGAGTTTGGCACCTGGCTAAGTCCGGAATTTAAACTTTACCTGATCAAGGAATTCCAACGCCTCAAAGAGGATGAAAATTCAAGGTTATCCCTGAAATGGAATTTAAGACGGACACTTTCCAAAATCAATTACCGCATACATACCGATGCGATCAAAGAACATATTATTCCCTCAACGATTTCAAAAGAACAAGCCAACTTTGTGTATGCCAATGAAGCCGATGTGCTGAACGTTGCGCTCTTTGGCAAAACAGCCAAACAATGGAGAGATGAAAACCCTACCCTTGAAGGAAACATCAGGGATTACGCCGACATTGAACAACTGTTGGTGCTGGCAAATATGGAGAGTATGAATGCCGAGTTTATTCGAATGGAGATACCTCAAAGTGAAAGGCTGCTGAAATTGAACCACATCGCAATCGTTCAATTAAAATCGCTAACTGCTAACCCTACACTCAAGCATCTTAAGTAATGGAGAAGCAAAAGAACATACCAGCATTGCGTTTCCCTGAGTTTACAGTTGATTGGAGAGCAGCAAAATTGAGGGAAGTGTCAACCATATCTTCTGGAGGAACACCAAGTAGAACCAATCCTAAATATTGGAATGGCAACATTCCTTGGGTATCTACTACAATGGTTGATTTTAATACAATTTTTCACGCAAATGAATATATAACTGCGGATGGTCTTAAAAATTCCTCAGCAAAGCTTTTTCCCATTGGAACGCTTTTAATGGCCTTGTATGGACAGGGAAAAACTAGGGGTAAAGTAGCATTATTAGGAATAGAGGCAGCAACAAACCAAGCCTGTGCTGCCATCATGCCTGATGCTAATAGTATTAATGAATTATTCTTGTTCCAGAATTTGGCTGGAAGATATGATGAAATTCGAAATTTAAGTAATCAAGGAGGGCAAGAAAATCTCAGTGGTGAACTTATTAAAAGGTTACCAATCAGTTTTCCTATTCTTCCCGAACAAACCCGCATCGCCACTTTCCTCACAGTTATCGATGAACGATTAAACCAACTAAAGCAGAAAAAATCCCTGTTGGAGCAATACAAGAAGGGGGTGATGCAGAAAATCTTTGATCAGGAGATCAGATTTAAGGATGATGATGGGAATGAGTTTCCTGATTGGGAAATTAAGACATTAGGCGAAGTGGCAACCAAGAAATCATCAAATATTGCAGCAAACAAGATCGAAGATAACAATGGTGACTATATTATTTATGGGGCTTCTGGAATTCTGAAGAGAGTTGATTTTTACGAAGAAGAGAATGATTATATCAGTATTATTAAAGATGGAGCAGGAGTGGGCAGAATTTTCTATTGCAAGGGCAAATCATCTGTTTTGGGAACGATGGAAATCATAAAATCCAAAATACAGATTAACACCTATTTTCTATACTGTCTTCTTAATAATATTGATTTCGTGAAATATGTCACAGGGAGTACGATTCCACATATTTATTTCAAAGACTATTCTATAGAGGTCTGTGGAATTCCCTCACTTCATGAACAAACCAAAATCGCCAATTTCCTGTCTGTCCTTGATGAGAAGATCAGCCTGTGCGACACTCAGATAGCTAAAACAGAACAATACAAAAAGGGGTTGTTGCAGCAGATGTTTGTTTAAAATATTGTATTATATTTGTGCCAACAGTACCCGTTTTGCTTCCCGTCAGATCAGCTTGCGGGTCTTTCTTTTTAACCTCATTCATACACAATACACCTCTCCTGCCTCTCAATGAAGCACACCGGAGGGGTTTCTTCGTTTGCGACACCAAACTATCGCCGCTGGCGCGGCTTTAAATAATGATCATTTGTTTGTTATTATGATTTCTAC
>CAYHQN010000084.1:7020-19543 GCA_964358545.1 uncultured Tangfeifania sp.
CAGACTGACGCCGCTGGCGCGGCTTTGGTTTTAAATTATTTCAATAATGGTTGCTGTATCGGTAAAAGATAGCCGCTTGCGCGGCTTTAAATAATGATCATTTGTTTGTTATTATGATTTCTACCAGACTGACGCCGCTGGCGCGGCTTTGGTTTTAAATTATTTCAATAATGGTTGCTATATCGGTAAAAGATAGCCGCGCCAGCGGCGATAGTCTGGTAGTAGCCAGTTGAATTGTGCCATTTGAATGTATTTGTATTGTGCATTCCCAAAGCCGCGCCAGCGGCGGTAGTTTGGTAGCCGTGAAAACGGGTCGAATGTATTTATATTATGCATTCCCAAAGCCGCGCCAGCGGCGTCAGTTTGGTAGTTTGGTGGTTGGTTGTATAACGATATAATTGTGGAATTTCAATCATAAAATTCAAATAAATACCGGTCTTCAAAATCGATTTCAAATCTGTTCAGAATTTCCAGGTATTCTTCTTTGAATGATCTTATTCTGTGATGATCTTCCTGGTTCATTATGTAATGAATGACATCATTGCGTTGACTTCGGGCATAACTGAATCCTCCATACCCTCGTTGCCACTCAAAATGTTGAGGTAAAAAATTGTTTTCATTGATCCATCTTGAAGAGTTTGCTTTTACCTTCTCCATGATATCTGACAATGATGTATCCGGATTCTGTTCAAAGAAAATATGAACATGATTTTTGTATCCACCAACCGCAAGCGGAAATTGTTTCAAGTTTGTGAGGATCCCGCTGATGTATTCCATTAGTCTGAGAGAGAATATTTCAGTCAAATAGTTGTTTCTGCCTTTAACAGCGAAAACTGCATGGGTATTGAGTTGTGTATAGGTGTGGGGCATGATTGAATAAAGTTTTATTGTTTCTTTGTAATAACAAACATAATTTCAGATTGTTTATTTGGGCTTGATATAGATTCCATCAAAATATTGCCGACGTGGCTACCAGACTGACGCCGCTGACGCGGCTACCAGACTGACGCCGCTGACGCGGCTACCAGACTGACGCCGCTGGCGCGGCTAGGTGGAATAATTGGAATAATATTCAAGATATTTGTAATTGCTTATTATATTTGAGGTTAATAATAATGCCTACTATTTGTTTGAACTCAAAGCTTGAAATTGATTCTCGAGTAACCTACTGATCTAAATATAATTATGTCTCACCAGCCTGAACAAATCCTCGAAGACAAACTTGTACTGCAACTGCAACAACTGGGTTACACCTATGTGGCCATCAATGATGAGAAGGATCTGCTGACCAATCTTCAAGACCAGCTGGAAAAGCACAACAGCACCACTTTCTCAGCGAAGGAGTTCGACAGGGTGCTCAACATCCTATCCAAAGGCACCGTATTTGAAAAAGCCAAGACGTTAAGGGAGAAGCAGCACATTGTTCGTGACAATGGGGATCACCTTTATTTTGAGTTTATGGAACAGGAAAACTGGTGCCAGAACCAGTTTCAGGTTACCAGACAGGTCAGTATGGAAGGTTCGTACAAGAATCGTTACGATGTTACTTTGCTTATCAATGGACTGCCTATGGTTCAGATTGAACTCAAACGCAGGGGCATTGAGCTGAAAGAGGCTTTCAATCAAATCAATCGTTACCAAAGACACTCCTTTGGAACATCAATTGGGCTATTTCAATACGTACAAATCTTTGTCATCAGCAATGGCGTGAACACAAAATACTACGCCAACAACAAGTACCAATCTTTCAAGCAGACCTTCTACTGGAGCGATGAGGCAAATAAGACCATCACCCGGCTGGAGCAGTTCAGTTTTTGTTTCCTGGATACGTGCCACCTTTCCAAGATGATCTGCAAATACATCGTGCTTAGTGAGGCATACAAGATCCTGATGGTACTGCGACCATACCAGTACTACGCTGTTGAAGCGTTGATCGAAAGGGTTAAAAACACCACCAAAAATGGGTACATCTGGCATACGACAGGATCAGGCAAAACCCTGACCTCTTTCAAGGCCAGCCAGATATTGATGAACCTTCCACAGGTTAAGAAAGTGGTGTTTGTGGTTGACAGGAAGGATCTGGATTACCAGACCACAAAAGAGTTTAACAGCTTCAGCAAGGGCAGCATTGATGGCACCGACAATACCAACGCACTGGTCAAACAGTTCTCTGACGAAACCAAGTTGATTGTCACCACCATCCAGAAGTTGAATTCAGCCATCTCCAAGAAGCAATACATGGTACGGATGGGCAAAATGGTAGAGGAGAGGATCGTTTTCATCTTTGACGAATGTCATCGCAGCCAGTTTGGGGAAACACATGCCAGGATTAAAAAGTTCTTCAACAACATTCAACTCTTTGGCTTCACCGGAACCCCTATCTTTGTCGAAAATGCTGTCAAAAATGAATCAGGAAAGCGTACCACCACTGAACTGTTTGGTGACTGTCTGCACAAGTACGTGATCACTGATGCCATCAAAGATGAGAATGTGCTGAAATTCAGCGTGGAATATGTTGGCAGGTACAGGGAGAAAGAGGGCAGCAAAAACAATGTGGACATTGAGGTAGAAGACATTGATACCAAAGAGCTGATGGAGTCCGGCATACGACTGGAAAAAATCACAGACTACATCATAGCCAACCATGGAAGGAAAACCTACAACAAAGATTTCACCGCCATGTTTTGTGTCAGCAGTATTGAGACGCTGATTAAATACTATGATCTGTTTCATGCTAAAAAGGAGGCAGGTCAGCACAATCTGAGAATAGCCACTATCTTCAGCTATGCCACCAACGAGGATGACAAAGAGGCCAATGGGTTTATCCCTGAAGAGCTCTCCATCATGGAAGAACCTCCAAGGGTGCTTTATGGCCTGCAGGCGCACAGCAGGGACAAACTGGACGAATACATTGGTCATTACAACAAACAGTATGGGTCTGCCTATTCCACCAAAGACAGCCAGTCGTTTTACAACTATTACAACGATATCTCCAGGCGGGTAAAAAACAGGGAGGTGGATCTGCTACTGGTGGTAAATATGTTTCTGACAGGGTTTGACAGTCCAACGCTGAATACTATGTTCGTGGACAAGAACCTGAAATACCATGGGTTGATACAGGCCTATTCACGTACCAATCGTATCCTGAATGAACAAAAATCGCAGGGCAACATCGTAGTATTCCGTAACCTGAAGAAAGCTACAGATGATGCCATCGCACTATTTTCCAACAAGGATGCCAGGGATATCATTATCGTAGCTCCTTACGAAGAATATGTGGCAAAGTTCACTGAGTCGTTTGTCGAATTACTGAAGGTGACACCCACTGTGGACAGCGTGAACAGGCTGACGGACGAAAACCAGGAGTTGGAATTTATCAAGGCATTTCGTGAACTGATGCGCTTAAAGAACGTTCTCACCACCTTTGCAGATTTTCAGTGGAATGATCTGGCAATGGCAGAACAACTGTTCGAAGATTACAAGAGTAAGTACCTGGATTTGTGGGACAAGGTCAAAACCAACCACCAGAAAGAAAAGGTATCCATACTGGAAGATGTTGATTTTGAACTGGAGTTGATACATCGTGACGAAATCAATGTGGCGTATATCCTGAAGTTGCTGGCACATTTAAAAAATGCTGATCCGACTGATATTGAGAAACGAAAGAAAGAGATCGTTGACTTGTTGGCTGGGGAGGCAAATTTAAGAAGCAAACGTGAATTGATAGAGAAATTTATCCAGGAGAACCTTCCGGCGATAGCCGATGCTGACGATATCCCGGAAGAGTTTGACAAATTCTGGACAAAGGAGCAGCTGGCTGCTTTCCATCAATTGTGTAAAGAGGAGAAGCTTGTCAGCGACAAGGTGGAAAGAGTCATTGAAAACTACCTGTTTTCAGAACGCGAACCACTCAGGGATGATCTGCTGGAGCTGATCGAAGGAGATAAACCATCCATCCTGGAACGCAAAACAGTAGGTGAACGCATATTGTCCCGGATAAAAGATTTTGTGGAGACTTTTATGGATGGGATGCTGTCAAAATAAATCGTAGTGGATATTTTAATATTAACCCATTCCTGGGTACATTTCTGAGCTTGCTGCTGTTATCCGCAAATCTGGATTCGACCTGGTTCAGGGAGAAGGTTCTGATCTGCTTCACACTCCCTCTGCATTCCCCCGGCAAGAAAAAATAGGACAGAACAAAACAGGCTTAACAATATTTTTGAATTACCTCCAATAGGGCATTTTTCTTAATGGGTTTGGCAATAAAATCATCGCATCCCGCCTGCAACGCTTTTTCCCTGTCTTCGATGGATGCGTAGGCCGTCTGCGCGATAATTGGAATAGCCGGATAACTTTGTTTTATCTTCATTGTTGCATCATAACCACTCATTTCAGGCATCTTTAAATCCATGAAAATCATGTTGTAAGGATGTTTTGAAACCATTTCCAGCGCATCTTTGCCATTGTATGCATGATCAATTCTTTTGACGCTGTTTTTGAGTAAAATTTCGAGATACAGGTAATTAATCTGTTCGTCATCAGCGATTAAAATGGACAAATCTTTCAACTTTTTATGAGGGCTTTGAACTGATTTTTCTATTTCCAGCGCTTCTTTTGACCGAACCAGCGGAATTGAGAAAGAGAAGCATGATCCTTTGCCAACTTCAGATGCGAATTCTATCGTACCGTCCAGTGATTTTACCAACTCCTTCGCGATACTTAATCCGAGTCCGGTACCCCCAATAGCATATGAAATGGCCATATCTGTACGGTAAAATGAATCAAAAATTCTATCCTGTTCATCTGGACGAATTCCCATTCCGGTATCTTTCACGTAAAAAATCAAATTGTCGTGCTTAACTTCATAGCCCACTTCCACAAATCCTGCTGCAGTATATTTAATGGCATTGGATGTCAGATTGATCAGGATTTGCTTTATTTTTTCGTGGTCTGACAAGATGGAAAGATGTGGAATTTCTTTTGGGATTTTTAGTTCAAGGGCGATATTTTTCTTAAGGCACTCTGGTCTTAACCTATCACCCAGATTGTTTACTAGATCAGCTGGCTCTAAAGGCTGTTGATTTACTTCCGGTTTCTCGCTTTGTAATCGCGACAAAAGAATCACATTTTCAATAAGCGTCAGCAACTGGTTCGAACTGTTCAGGATAATTTCGGCATAACCATCTTTTTCTTCGCCATGAGCTTCGGCCATCAAACTTGAAAAGCCCATGATGTGGTTCATTGGGGTTCTAATTTCGTGGCTCATGTTGTTCAGAAAGGCTGACTTGAGACGGTTACTCTCTTCTGCCATTTCTTTTGCAGCAATCAATTCCTGCCTTGATTTGCGCATATCTGTGATATCCGTGGCTACACCTATCAGGGCTATCGAATTATCGTGATCATCTTTGATAATTGAAGTGGAGAGTAAAATAGGGAAGAGGGTTCCATCCTTCTTACGGTTCATGATTTCACCGCGCCAACCCCCTTCTATAGTCTCAGGTAAAATATCCCTTACATGTTCGAATAGTGTATCCGCTGGTCTTAGTAAACTGGTATGCTGCCCGATTAATTCGTCCAGACTGTAGCCGTAAGTTATTAAAAAAGATTTATTTGCATAGATAATCAGATCGCTGTTATCGGTAATTGAGACGCATTCGCTGATACTCTCTAAGGAATATGCAAGCAGTTTTATTTTTTTCTCTATCTCCTTTTTTTCTGTGATATCCTCAAATATCTCCAGCATAGCCTTCTTACCTTTAAACATCATCCCGGTGTGACTGATCTGGAATATTCTTCCTCCAAATACTCCTTCTGATTCACAAATGTTGGTAGTCCCCATTTGAATTCCTGAAATCAATGGACAGCCTGGACACTGTTTGTGATCATCACGGTAGAGTTCCCAGCACTTTTGGTTCACTGCAATTTTTCTGAAATACTTGGAAATGTTTTTGCTAATGAAGAGGATATTTCCACATTCGTCAACTATGTTCATCCCAAATGGGATGGTTTGAAGCAAGGATTGGTTCAATTCATTGGATTGGTTCAATGATTCTTCCTGTAATTTTCGATCTGTAATATCCTGGATCGTTCCCATCATTGAAAGCACATTCCCATTCTCATCAATGTTGAGGTTCCCTAATCCCAGGACCCATCTTGTTTCTCCATCAGACTTTCGGATAATGCGGTACTCTTTGTTAAAAGAGATATGATTGGCAATTACCTCTTCCACAAAATATCGGGACATCATCTCCCTTTCATCAGGATGGGCAATCTCAAGCCAGCCTTCCAGTGTCCGGGAATATTGGTCAGAAATTCCAAAAATCTGATCAAGCACTTCAGAAGAGGTCCAGTAATTGGAATTCAGGTCGAAATTGTAAGAGCCAACAGCTGCTGCACGTTGAGACTCTTTGAAAAAATACTCACTCTCCTTCAGCAAATGTTCGGTTATTTTGCGTTCAGTGATATCAGTAATAATCCCATACCAAAGAGTACCTCCATCCTCCATTCTTTCAGGTTTCGCCTCACAAAGTCGCCATTGTAACCCAATTCCGGGCAGGATTACCCTGAATTCACTGTGGTAAAGCTCAAGGGTACGCGCTGATTCCATGATGGAGGAGACGATAAAGTCATAATCTTCGGGATGTACCCTGCCAAAAACAGGAGTAGCATCTTCCCTTACTTCCTCAGGGGTTACGCCGTAGATTTCCTTCATTCCGGGACTGGAGTAAGGAAAGCAGGAATGGCCATCGCTGTACATCCTGTATTGGTAAATGACACCCGGAACACGATCGGTTAGCTTAAGAAGCATTTCATGACTTTTGTTGAGCTCCGTAGTACGTTCATCGACAAGCCTTTCAAGTTTCAGTCTTTCGTCGCGTATTTGTTCATTTGCCGCTTTGATTTTCACCATGGCCCTTACCTGGGCTATCAGCTCAGTCTCATCGATCGGTTTGAAGAGAAATCCTTCGGCCCCAACTTCAAGGGCTTTTAAACGGCTCTCTTTGCTATTTAGTAGTGCGGTTAAAAAAATGACAGGAATATCATGGAGTTCTTCATCTTCTTTCAGCCGGCGGCAAACTTCAAATCCGTCCATATCGGGCATAAGAATGTCCAGCAGGATCATATTTGGATTCTCGGCTTTAGCCAATTCAATACCTTTTTGACCATTCCTGGCAGTCAATACTATAATATCAGAAAATGCGTTTTTAAGGATGGTATTAAGGCTGGTCAGGTTGTTGTTGCTATCGTCAATAGATAGGATTTTAATCATGACATGCGAATTTTTATACTTGATGCTTTCCATTTATTAAGTGACTTGTAAACAATAATTCGGAAAGAAAGTTCAATGAAAATAGAATTCTTTTATGTTGAAGCCTTGAAAAACGGTTTAAATCAGTAATTCAAAATAGATATCATCCTGCTTGGTCTGGGCTTTTCGAGGGAGGATTTTACGAGGCCTACCAGCGAATTCAGCGGAGGATGGCGGATGAGGATTGAATTGGCCAAAACACTTCTGCAAAAGCCGGATAACCTCAGGGAATTGGAACGAAAGATCATCAAGCAGGCTAAAAATTAGTGATCTTGGCAAAAGAATCATTTAGCATCTAACTGGCTTTTTTAAGAATGCATTTACCAGCAGATACAACGTAACTGAGTTGGTCTATTTTGAAGAATTTGAAAGAATGGAAGATGCTATTAAAAGAGAGAAGCAACTGAAGGCGGGTTCAAGGGGAAAGAAAATCAATTTAATATCGGGATTTAATCCAAAATGGGAGGATCTATTTAAAAAATCAAAGGAAATAAATCTGTATGATCAAAGGGACGAATTTCGCCTAATCATCGAATAATTAGGGGCATTCATCGAAATAATTTTTTGTTACCGTAGATCCCGTCTATCTTCGGTAAAGAAATTTAAATTATTAACCCATGAATCGTCCAAAAGCAATCATTTTACTCGGTATCATCCTGTTGGTGACAGGTTGTACCGATTTTTTTATGATCTGTTCCCTGAACCCCTTCTATATCGGAAAGAACATTAGTCTGAAGCCTGAAATTGAAGGCAGGTGGAGTGCACTTCCCTTGAAAATGCAAAGAGACCCGAACAAGGAAGATGAGTCGCCGGATGTGTGGAATAAGATGGATACTACCTCTGTCTGGAAAATTGAGAGAGTCATTAACAAAGAGACACTTAAAACAAAACAAGGTAAAGATTCAGTTGTTTTCAGGCCATCGGATCATTACAGTGTAAAGCTGTTAAGTATCCAGTCAGATTCCCTTGTTTACAAATTTAAGATGGTACTTTTTACTGTAAACCAGAAGCTTTATGCAGATTTCATGCCGGTAGAAAACAGTGGTTTGGAAAAGAGCCGGTTTGCTGTTGAGGGTTACTTCAAGGTTCATACCCTTGCAAGGATTGACCTGTCAAGCGAACAATTCAAAATATCCTGGTTGGGAGCTGGTTACATGAAGGATATGATTGAGAAAAAGCGGGTCAGGGTGAGTTACCGGTGGGTAAGCGGGGCTGGACGACTGCTGCTTACCGGCAGTTCAGAGCAACTGACCGGAATGATTGGGCACTATGCCGGTGAACCCAGATTCGTAGATTGGGATAACCAACAGGCCATGTTGAAGTTAAACCGTATAAATTAAGCAACCCATGAAAATCTCAAAATATAAAAATCAGATGGTTATCCTCATGCATCTGCTTTTCTGGATGCTTTCGATCAATTGCTGGAACATCGTCTTTAATCCTGGGGTAGAGACCTCGGGAGCCATCAAGGGCCTTCAGGACTATTGGTTTGATCTGTTTTTGCTTAACGCAGTGTTCTTCTTCTACTGTTGTATCCCTTTCGTCTGGTGTGCCAAACGTGCAGCAAAATGGCTGAAAATTGGTCTTTCAATACTCTTTTTGATCCCGTTGTTTTATCTTTTGTTTGAATATCTCCAGCCGTCAAAAAACAGGGATGATATCTCCTTTTTCACTGATTTTTTCCTTTCCGGATTCATGTATGTGGTAGTTTTTCACCTTACGATTGCCCTGGCGGTCTATTTTAATCTCTATGTACTTGTTCGTAAATATCTGAAAAACAGTAAGTTTTGGCTCTATATTCTGACGGTTTTGGTACTGGTGACAGTTACCTCCGTTCTTAATTTTATACTTTTCGACTATGTATTTGATAAATTGTTCCCGGAACTCTATTTTATATCCTATTATGAAGTATGGGAGCTCCACATCATCGTTGGTGCCTACCTGATCCTGACAACAGGGTCCTATCTGGTCTGGCAATATGCAGTGGTGTTGATTGCAAACCGTACTGTTATCCTGACTACGGAAGGAAATTTCGCGAGCCAGTAGATTGCCCCCTTGTTGCTGCTTCCTTTGGCCGAAAACTGCTTCAAACATGGCACTGGCAAAGACAAGGGAGTCATTCAGATCCACATTGGTTTGAAAGGAAAGCAACTTCACTTCACGACTGAAAATCCTGTTGCCCCGCGTGAAAAGAGCGTTGAATCGGAACTGGAAGGTATCGGTATCAACAATGTGGAAAAACGATTAAATTTGATCTATCCAAACCGATATTCACTTCAATATGGTGAAAAGGAGGGGATGTTCAGGGCGGAGATGAGTATTGAACTTTAATTGTTGAGTGCAATTAAGCAGTAAAACACACCTATAGGTATTGTTGTATGGAATAATACCTCTATTCATGGCCTAATATATCATTATTTGAAAGTTCTACGAATGAATAGTCTGAAAACAATTCAATTATCTTATCCAAATTTGATTCGAAAAGACTTATTAATGTTTTATTATTTATATTTCCCGTTGAAATGAGGAGCAATTTGGGAGGTATCCCTTTGACATAGAATGAATCCACAAAATCAGAGTCCTTTGTTATAACTATTCTACTTTCTCTAACTGAAATCTCTCGAATTTCATTGTCAGTTGTATACTCTTTATTAGGCAAATCAACGGTATGAATAACATCAAATCCTTTGTTTTCTAAATATTTTGACAACGTCAGGGGAAGCTGCGCGTCAATAATAAATCTCATGCAACGATATTATGAATTGATTTAACCTTAGTTAATCTTGATGCAAAAGTCAAACATGCTTTTATATCCTCCTCTACTAATGAGGGATAATCCTCGATGATTTCAGAAACTGTCATTCCTGATGAAAGTAAATCCAAAATCAGCTCCACCGGATAGCGCATATTTCGAATTGTCGGCTTTCCATGACAAATATCTGGATTTATTGTAATTCTATTAATTAAGGATTCCATATCTTCATATTTTATTCAAATATACGATTATTTTAAATAGTTTAGATTGAGATTCCTGATTATGTACTGAAAAACTGATCATTTTGAGGACTATAAATTGCATTGTCATCGAAGACGAACCTGCTGCCCAGTCGATACTGGAACACAATATCTCCATGTGTCCGGGTTTGCTTTGCAGTGGAATTTTTCCGGATGCTTTTACCGCACAGGCCTTTCTGGATAAAAATTCTGTGGATTTGATGTTCCTTGACATCAACCTACCGGAGATGTCGGGAGTGAGTTTTCTGAAATCACTGGTTCATCCTCCTCTTGTTAACCTTCACAAAATAGACCATCTGGAGGGCAATCTGCTCTATATTGGTACGCATAAACTCTTCGTTTCAGAGCCGTACAAACAGGTTTTGCTCGATCAATTGTTCAATCAACAACCCTAAAAAAATCAGATCCTAATGTTTCGTTTATGATGTCATTGCCGGTTAAAGCTGTAATTCGTAGGATATACCGAGAATGAACCGGTCCAAAATGGTCCCATCGGTCAACATTCCATAGCATTTCACTTTTTGATATTTGGTCAGGCGGTAATTGGCTCCCAAAATGAAACGGAATTCGGTAAAATGGGTGGCAATCGAATTGCCAAAGAGATACCATGATTCAATGTCTGCAAGCGGTTCCACTTTATGGGAAGGGTTTCTGTAAGAAACTTCCAAACGGTTTCGCCAGTGAAAGGTATTTGATGCATTGGTTTGGGTTTGTGGATACAATGTGAGCTGCATCCTTTGCCTGAAGCTAAAAATGAATTTTGAAAGGTGCCAGAAGGGTTCAGCCTGGACATAAATCCGATCCCTCAATTCATTGTAACCGGGATGTATAAAATTCATCAACGCATATCCCGCACCTGCTTTCAGCCAGTGAGTAAAAGAGAGATCACCTTTGACACCAATACTCATTCTATCAATGGAACGACTGTTATCATTGGTGTAAAACTCTCCAAAGAGTCCGATGGAATTTGCCCGAATTCTTTTCATAACGGAAAGGTCGTTCCATACCCCAAAATCAGTTTCCTTTGGCTCACGGGCGTTTGCCGCGAGGACAATACCAAGGAAAAAGTATTGCTGCGTTTGCATTAGTTGATGAGTTGTTCATAAGATCTCGGATAATTTTACGGGGCGCTTTTCATTGACAGATTTTTTGGCAGCCAAGGCAATAGCTACAGACTTTAATCCATCATCCCCGGATACTGGAAGCGGCAGATCATTCATAACAGCATCGCAAAAAATCTTCATCTCGTTGGCATAAGCTTCCAGATATCTGTCCATGAAGAAATTTAACGGCAACGAACTGTGAACCCCGTCTCCGGCAAAATAGCGGTGGTTTTCAGGAAAGTTGTTGTCGGCAGAGGCCATTCCTTTTGAGCCAAATATCTCGACCCGCTGGTCATAGCCATAAACTGCCTTTCGGCTGTTGTCGATCACTCCGATAGCGCCGTTGACAAAAGTGAGGGTGATAATTGCCGTATCCACATCACCTGCTTTCCCAATGGCTTCATCCACCAATACGGCCGATTTTGCATATACTTCAGTGACTTCGCTGCCAACGATGAAGCGGGCCATGTCAAAATCGTGGATGGTCATATCCATGAACATACCTCCTGAAACAGCGCTGTATTCAGCCGGTGGAGGGGCAGGATCGCGGGAGGTTATTTTTAGGATATGCGGATCGCCGATTTTGCCATCTACAACCAGTTGCCTGATTTTAGCGAAGTTAGGATCAAAGCGACGGTTGAAACCTACCATCAGTTTAACGCCGGCTTTTGCAACTGCATCCAGCGCTCGCTGAATAACCGGAAGCGAAAGGTCCACAGGCTTTTCGCAAAAGATGTGCTTCCCGGCCTGCGCGGCTTCCACGATGTACTGGGCATGGGTATCCGTTGGAGAACAGATGATTACTGCTTCCACATCCGGGTGATTGATCACATCTTTGTAATTGCTGTAAACGGCCGAAATGCCAAAAGAGTTGGCAACTTCTGTGGCTCCGGCCAGATTAACATCCGCAACCGCCACAACAATGGCTTGCGGAACATTCTGTACAAGTGTGGCAATGTGAACCTTACCAATTCTGCCTGTACCGATAACACCAATTTTTAACTTTTTCATTGTTTATTGGTTTGAAAAGTTTTATGAGTTTGAAATGTTTGAAATGTTTGAAATGTTTGAAATGTTTGAAATGTTTGAAATG
>CAYHQN010000085.1:0-5747 GCA_964358545.1 uncultured Tangfeifania sp.
GATTTTTCAAATATCCGCCATCTCAGACTGCGCGAGGTAAGGAGTCCTGAATATAGGAAAGAGCTTTTTTCCTTCTTTTCCTGTTCAAATTCCTTGGTCGTATAAACAAGAATATCCATTGGTATCATAGAGCCAATCAGAGATTTCTGAATATCAAAGCTTCTTTTATGTCGGGGTAAGTCTGAATCTTTAATTATCAACAGATCAATATCACTATCGTTATTTGGATTTCCGGTAGCATAAGAACCAAACAAGATAATCTTATCCGGATTGAATTTTATTGCAATCCTTTTCACTATATCGTCTATCATTTTTGATTCTATCATATCCTTCTCAAATTCAGTTGCAAGTTAGCAAAATTTGTCATAACAGTTGTCGCTTTGGCTTTTGTCGGTAGTCAATGCTTATTTATGGTATAAAATCAATTTTTGGCTCTGCGCCCCCTTCGACTACGCTCAGGGACCGGTATCATTTCCGATTATTTCAATTTATTTCCACCTATTTCAATCTATTTTCCTTCGCCTCTTCGACAGGCTCCTGAACCGTTGCTTTCTCATTTTCTCACGCTCTCAGCGCTCACCCTCCCATCTTAAACTCATTCCTGTTCCTCGCTGCTCTTAATCCGCTTAAAAGTATCTTTCCTGGTTACCAGCATCGGAATGGCCACCCCCGCAGATAAGGCGATAAGGATGAAAATAGCTTTCAGCCCGTTGTTGGTAGTCTCCGCCAGCGTTTTCATATAGGTTTCCGTATTGCTTGAAGTCCCGACCAGCTCCATGCATCCGAGCATCATGCGGTAGGCAAAGGTGCCAGGAACCATTGGAATGACCGACGGGATTGAAAAAACCAGTGGTGGTGAATGTTTGTTGTGGGCTGCATAAACACTGAGCACACCAATAAGAGAGGCCCCGGCAAGTGAGGCAAGTACGATATTTACCTCCAGTCCCAGCAATAGAAATTTCAATAGTCCACCCAAAGCGCCCATGGCCCAAATAATTGACAAGGTTCGTTGCGGAACATTGAACAGAATGGCAAATCCCAGCGCTGCAAATCCAGCCCAAAAACCTTTTTCCAAAATATTGATAAAATCCATCTACTTAAATGTTAAAGAGAAATTTGGCGCACATCAAACCCAGGGCGATAGCAAAAGCGATAATAAGACCATGAATTCCCCTGACGATCCCGTTCAGGATGTTGCCGTCGATCATGTCGGTAAATGAATTGATCAGCGGAACTCCGGGTATGAGAAAAAGGACCGAAGCGGCAAAGGCAAGATCCGGTGATTTACCCAATCCCAATTTAACGGAAAGTCCGGAAAGGAGCGAGGCCGCAAAGGAGGCAAAAAAGATCGACACGAAGGGGTTAAACCTCTTCTTCAACGATTCCTGCCTGATAAACAGTCCAAAAAATGTGGCGACAAAAGCCACCACCAACTCTATTCCTTTGCCGCCGAACAGGGCGCAGAATGAGCTGCCTGCAAGAGCGACGGAAGAGAGAATGACCAGCCTTGGATAGTGGGGCAGGGCAACCAGCCGTTCAATTTCCCTATTGATTTGTGGAATACTCCAGTTCTCTTCAATCACCTTCCAGCTCATCCTGCTTATTCCGGAAACGACCCTGAAGTTTACCCCATGCGGGGAGGTGCGTTTCAAGCTTGCAATAAAATGATCTGTCTCCTCGTCAATCACTTTCAACATCAGCGATCTGTTGGTAATCAGCAATTCGATGTTGTACCCGAGTGCATCGGCAATCCTGTTGACCGTTGTTCTGACCCTGCCGGTACTGGCCCCGGAGCTCATTAGCAACGTGCCGACATTGAGCAACATCGCTTCAGCTTCTTTTATATCTTTTAATGTTTTGATCATAGCTAAGATCAATTACAAATTACAAATTAAAGATTACAAATTATAAAGACCACAACATTACCTAAGAAAGTACATACTTAAATTTGGGTTTAAATCTCTCACAATCTTTAATTTGTAATCTTTAATTTGTAATTTTTTCTAGTCCGGGATCTTGATCTGTTCTCCCAAAAAATGAGGTTGCGTCCCGATTAACAGGTCATAGGCCAGCAGAACCCTGGCGCCAATTTCCCTTACAATAACTTTGATGGAAGGTCTTCCATTCTGGTCGCCGGCGTTAAAAGCAATCACCTCAAGCCCTCTTTTCCGCCCAATATAAACTGCCCTATGGTTGTGAAACGGCTGGGATATTACCGTGAACCGGTGCTGGCCAAATACCATGAAGCAGCGAACGACAGAGTCCAGCGTGCGGAAGCCGGCGTAATCCAGTACAATACGTTCTTTCGGGATCCCTGCTTCAACCAGATCGTTGTACATGGAAACCGGTTCGTTGTAACTTCTGTGTTTGTTGTCTCCGCTGACAATGATGTAATCTATTCTTTTGCTTTTATAGAGTAAAACAGCAGCCTGGATCCGGTAGGTGTAATATAAGTTGATCTTTCCTGCACTGATATATTTGTTGGTTCCAAGCACCACTGCACAATGGTTATGGGGAATTGCACCAACAGAATCATAGGAGAATTGTTTGCCGGCTTTGGTGACTTCCAGGTTGATCCATAGAACAAAAATAGAGAAAGCCAGCCATAGAAAGGCCAGAATTATTGAAAACCGTATCGCCCATTTTCGGATCATAGAAAATTGTAATTTCTATATAAAATTAGCATTTTTTTTTGAAGGCTTTTTGAGTTAATATTACTATTACTTTAATTCAGTAACCTTATATGGACAGAGCTGCCTCATATAAATTGACTATTCCCTATCTTGGTGATGCCCTATTGTCAGATAATCAGGATATAGGTAGAAGAATCAAACTGGCAGGCGTTTCTCTCCTTGTCGATAAAATTAATTGGCTGGATTACCCATATAAGCCCATCGTAAAGCTTTTTACCGTTTATTCAGAAGAATACCTTTGGATTTCTTTCGAGGTAAAAAGAGACTTTTTCAGGGCAAAAGCAACGGTAGATCAGGAGGCAGTCTGGGAAGACTCGTGTGTAGAGTTTTTCATCTCCACCGGTGGTGAAAAGGGCCATGTCAGCGAGTTGGATACCATCTATAGAAACTTTGAATTCAATGTGTTGGGAGTTTGTCTTTCAGCCATTGGAACCAAATCAGAAAGGATGATGCTTTCACCTGAAGAAATGAAGCGAATACTTCGATTCCCATCCATTGAAAGGAACAACCTTCCGTCTGAAGGGGATTGCTTTGACTGGAAATTGAGTGTGGCAATTCCATTGAGAATACTGGGAATAGAACCTGGCTCTTCTTTTACCGCCAATTTTTACAAATGCGGGGATTTAACGGCCCATCCTCATTTTCTCTCCTGGAGTAGTATAGATGCTGCAGATCCTGATTTTCACCTGCCTCAGTTTTTTGGCAGGATGGAACTAGAAAAAAGATAAAATTTTAGTGTTATGGAATCTTTAGGTATTGAACGTATCAAGGATAGTTTCAAGGCGTTAATGACCGAATGCAGGCCCCAAATTCCGGAAGCCGACCACCTGTTGGTCCAAAAAGCGATGGATCAGGCTTTGTTAACTTTGGGCGATGCCAAATGGGAAAATGAAGAGTACATCCTTCACCATTCCATAGCGGTTGGCCGGATTGCCGTTTTGGAGCTGGGCCTTTCCACCGACTCTTTGATAGCCTGTTTGTTACACAATACTTTTGATAAAGGGCATCATCAATTTTCAGCAACTGAAATCAAAAAAGAGTACAAGCCGGGAGTTGCGGAAATATTGGATGGCATCATCAAAATAAACTCCCTGAATACCGAAAATATTGCCCTGCAGAGTGAAAATTTCAGACGGCTGATGATGGCGCTCTCTGGCGATGTACGGGTAATCCTGATCAAAATTGCCGACCAGCTTCAGGACATGCGCAACCTTGAAAATCTGCCGGTTGCGCTGCAGCAGCGTTTTTCGATCGACTCGTGGCACCTCTATGCCCCACTGGCACACCGGCTGGGACTGTACAAAATTAATTCTGAACTGCTTGATCTCTCCTTAAAATACCTTCATCCTGAGGATTACAGGCATATTGTAGGGAAATTGCAGGAGACCACAGTCGAAAGGGCCAATTTCGTTTCAGCTTTTGTTAAACCAATTGAGAAAAAACTGAAAGGCCGTTGCTTCGATTTCGAAATGAAGGCCCGCACCAAATCTATCTTCTCCATCTGGAACAAAATGAAAAAGCAGGAGGTCGATTTTCATGAAGTATATGACCTTTTTGCCATTCGTATCATCCTGAATTCGAAACCTGAAAATGAAAAGGCCGAGTGCTGGCAGGTTTTTTCAGTTGTCACAGAAGAGTACCTTTCTAATCCTGAACGGCTGCGTGACTGGATTACTTTCCCCAAGTCAAACGGGTATGAATCTTTGCACACCACTGTGCTTGGCCCAGATAAAAAATGGGTTGAGGTTCAGATTCGTACCAGACGGATGGACGATGTGGCCGAAAATGGACTGGCCTCCCACTGGCGCTACAAAGAGGGGAAGGCTGGTGGCAAGGAACTGGATGACTGGCTCAAAAATATCCGGGAAATATTGGAAAACCCGCAACTGAGCCCGGCAGATTTTATCGAAGATTTTAAAGTCAATATTTACGATGACGAGATATTTGTCTTCACACCGAAAGGCGACCTGATCAAACTTCGCGCAGGCGCTACTTTGCTTGATTTTGCCTACGAAATCCACTCGCACATTGGTGATCATTGCGTAGGGGGCAAAGTAAACGGGAAACTGGTGACCTTGAAATACCGTTTGAAAAACGGCGATCAGCCGATTGTTGAAACCTCCAATAGCCAAAAACCAAAGCTTGACTGGCTCGATTTTGTTGTCACAACCAAAGCGAAATCACGTATCAAAGCTAGTCTCAACGAAGAACAAAAACGTGAATCGGAAAACGGGAAGGAGATTCTAAGGCGCAAGTTTAAAAATTGGAAAATTGAACTGAACGATCAGGTGATCCGCGATCTGCTGAAGCATTATAAGCTGAAACTGGCCTCCGAGCTCTATTACCAGGTTTCGACCGGTAAGATTGATCCGCTGGGTATTAAGGAGGTCGTCACGGTCCACGAAGTGGAGAGCGCGAAGGAGCGTCTCGCTGAGATTTTGGCGCCAACGGAGCTTAAAGAGTTGTCGTTTGACGCAGGCGATGATTATTTGGTGATTGACAATGACCTGAAAAATGTCATCTATAAGCTGGCAGTTTGCTGCAACCCAATCTTTGGTGATGATATCTTTGGCTTCGTCACCATCCGTGAAGGGATAAAAATACATAGAATATCCTGCCCGAATGCCAAGCAGATGACCGAAAGGTATCCGTACAGGTTGATCAAAGCCAAATGGCGCTCCACCGGTAAAAGAAACTCCTTTCAGGCTACTGTAAGAGTTGCAGGGTCTGACAGAATTGGAATGGTGAACGACCTGACCCATATTATTGCCAAAGAGGTTGGCGTGCAAATGCGGTCCATTACCATCAACAGCGAAACCAGCTCCTTCGAAGGAATATTACGAGTCTACGTCAACGATACCCACCACCTCGATTTCCTGATGCAAAAGCTGAAGAACATCAAGGGAGTTGATTCGGTGACAAGATCAGATGGATAAAAAAATTGGAAAATTGGAAAATGTGGAAATGTGAAAATGATCGCTTCGTACGAATGCAGTGTTAATTTTCACATTTTCCAATTTTCCAATTTTCACATTAAAATGTTTATGAAGGAAC
>CAYHQN010000085.1:5847-18344 GCA_964358545.1 uncultured Tangfeifania sp.
AATTTTCACATTTTCCAATTTTCCAATTTTCACATTAAAATGTTTATGAAGGAACTAATTTTGAAAGCCCAGCAACTCAGGGATCAAGGAGATTTCAAGGAGGCGTTAAAATTGCTTGATCAACCGTCGCTGAAAGAGGATGCAGAAGCTGCATTTCTGGCTGGAGAGATTCATTACAACAACCAGAATTGGGGTGATGCGCTCAATAGTTTTCGACATTGTCTGCAAATTGACCCCGCTAAGACAGGCGCACAAACCTATGTAGACCTTATTTTAAATATTCTGGGATTTTTTTACACCGATCAGTTCAACCCATGAATATTTGAATTAACTTTGGTAGAAATCTGCTTTTTAGTTTTTGTTACTATTATAAAAATGAGGAAGTTATAAACCAAATTAATTCTCAAAATGAAACGTTTTGCTGTAGTTTTATTTGTGTGCTTCAGCGTTTCATCCTTGTACTCCCAGGATGCATTAACGCTGAGAAATGAGGGGAACAAAGCAATGGTTGCCCAGCAGTGGGCTATCGCACTTGCAAAGTACGAAAAAGCGCTCACCGTTTGGGGAAAGAGACCCACCGATCAGGCCATGATCTTTTCCATGGGGGCCTGCGCCTACCGCGTCAACGACATGAAAAAATCATTGAAATATATCGATATGTCGATCGCGGCAGGGCACAACCTCGACATGGCCTACCAGTACAGGCTTTGCATCATGAAGGCCCAAAACAACAATGATGAATACCTCAAAACTTTGAAGGAGGGATTGGTCAAGGTCCCCAATTCCAAAGTTATGAAAGAAACGCTGGCTAAATATTACTTTACCGAAGGTGATAAGCATTACCATGAAGCCCTTGCGATCATGAAAACTGCCGTTGCACAGGTGAAAGCGGGCAAATATCCGGTATCCGACAAGGCCTTTAAAGATCAGAACGACAAAGCGAGAATGGAATTAAAGGAAGCCATGAAATACATGAACATGAGCCTGGAATTAAACCCCAACGATGAAAATGCAAAAACGGTTAAAACCAATTGTCAGAATCAGTTGAATATGCTGATTTGATAATTTGAAAATTGGAAAATGTGAAAATGTGAAAATGATCGCTTCTTACGAATGCCGTTTTAATTTTCACATTTTCACATTTTCCAATTTCCAAATTATCAAATTGATTTTTCTGAACTGACTTTATCTACCAGATAAACAATTGATTGAAACGGAATGCCTGAGTGTAGGCTGAGTCCTATTTCACAGGTACGGCTGTTGGAATATCCCCGGAGTACCGATTTTGGAAGCTGGGCCTTCAGGGTACGTAGGCCATGCTGGTTCAGTTCAGGAAAGGAAAATCCCCGGTCACCGGCAAATCCGCAGCAATTGGATTCTGCTACCACCACCTCTTTCGCGCAAAGTTTGGCCAGGTCAGTCAGTTTTTGATCCAATCCCATCTTTTTCAGACTACACACCGGAAAGACTGCGATGGTTTCGTCCAGGGGAGTGATGGTTAATTGTGGCAACAGATGTTCAAGAATAAACTCCACCGGTTCGTACAATTTCATTTTTGAACCCATGTTTTCACGCATGGTAAAAAGGCAGGGGCTCATGTCGCACAAGACCGGGTACCTTCCATTTTCGCTAGCCTTCTGAAGGGCAGCTTCAAGTTCGTTCGATTTTTTATCGCCTGCTTCCGTATAACCTTTACTCGAAAAGGCCATCCCGCAGCACAAACCGGACAGATTTTCGGGGTAGATGACATCAAATCCTCCTTTTTGCAACAATTTTAGCATCACCGCCGTGAGCTGTTCCCCTTTTTCGTAGCCGGATGGTCCCATGCTACGGTTAATACAGGAAGGGAAGTAGACTACCGCGGATTTGGATTTGGATTGACGGATTATTAGATTAACCCGGATTGGTTTTGCACCGGTAGGCATCCATGGGTTCCAGGAGGGTAATTTGTTGAAGGAGAGCCAGCGGGCGCCTTTTGTGACAGCCGACATGATACGGGTTCCAACCATTTTGTGTACAAAGGCGACGAAAGTGAGTCCGGTACCCATCATCCTGGTTGCCAGTTTCATCCGGTCAGCTACCCAGAATGCCCTCTTTTGTCCGGTTCCAATCTCTTCCTGACGTATGGATTTTATCAACTTTCCGGTATCAATTTTCACCGGACAGGCGGTCGCGCACAATCCGTCGGTGGCACAGGTTTCGTTGCCGGCATAGCGATATAATTTAAGCAGTTGTGCAAGCAAATGAGGCTCTTTTCTACTATTTTTCAGGCTGGCTATTTCCCGGTAGGTGACGATTCGCTGTCGCGGAGTGAGTGTAAGTTCTGCCGCCACACAATTTGGTTCACAAAAGCCACACTCGGTACAAGTGTCAATTTTCTCATGTGCAACGGGTATCGGCTTCAGGTTTTTCAGATGTACGAGCGGATCGTTGTTGAGGATCACACCCGGATTTAGTAACTGTTCCGGATCAAAGATGGCCTTGATCCGTTTCATCAGCATGTAGGCTTCAGCTCCCCATTCCAACTCCACGAAAGGCGCCATGTTGCGACCGGTTCCATGTTCAGCCTTTAGCGCGCCGTCGTATTTGTGAACCACCAGTTCAGAAATATCTTCCATGAAATTTTTGTACCGTTCTACCTCCTTTTCTGTAGTAAAATCCTGCGTGAAAACGAAGTGCAGATTGCCCATCAGGGCATGACCGAAGATGACCGCTTCGTGGTAACCCCATTTTTCGAAAAGTTGCTGCAGATCCAGTGTTGCTTCTGCCAACCGAATAACAGGGAAAGCGACATCTTCAATAATCACGGTCGTACCTTTCTTTCGCATCGCTCCGATAGAAGGGAACATCCCTTTTCTGATTTTCCAAAGATGGGCGCATTCTGTGGGATCAGCGGTAAACTGTATAGGTTCAACTGTTGGAATATCTTCTAAAATCCTGACTATCTGTTTTATCTGAACCTCAAGCAGACCGGTCCCTGCAGCCCGTGTTTCGACCAAAAGCGCACATACATTTAGATCGAGTGTCTTTAGATCAACCGCTAATCCCTCTTCCGTTTCGACCGATTTTAAACCAGCCCTGTCGATCAGCTCGACAGCTGCAACCGGCGCTTCCTGCAACAGAATAACTGCCTTGCAGGCCTCGTAAATTGAAGGAAACAGCATCAGTGAACTTGCTTTGCATGGATGCTCGACAACCGTTCTGTATCTGATTTCAGAGATGAAGCCGAGCGTTCCTTCTGATCCAATCATCAGATGCTGCAAAATATCAATGGGATCTGAAAAATCTACCAGGGCATTGAGACTATACCCTGTCGTATTTTTCATCTTGTATTTGTGCCGGATCCTCGCTGAAAGTGATTTATTTTCAGAAACAAATTCCTTCAAAAGATCGATTTGATTCAAAAAGCTGGCATGGGATTTTCTGAAAGAGGCACAACTTTGCTCATCACCGGTATCCAGCAATGTTCCGTCCTGAAAAATAATCCGCATGCTTAACAATGTCTGGTAAGAGTTGTCAGCAGTTCCGCAACACATTCCGCTGGCATTGTTGGCGGCAATCCCACCAATCATTGCAGACTGAATAGATGCAGGATCCGGTCCTATTTTTCTGCCGTATTTCGCGAGCAAGGCATTGGCCTCACTACCAGTAAGTCCGGGCTGCAACCTAATGGCTGCACCATCCTCTTCAACTACCGATTTTTTCCAATTATTGCCGGCAATCACCAGCAATGAATCGGTAACGGCTTGTCCGGAAAGACTGGTGCCCGCGGCACGAAAGGTAACCGGGATTTTTAAACTGGATGACTCTTTCAGAATCAGCGACACCTCAGCCTCATTTTTTGCCTTGATCACCATTCGGGGAATGAGCCGGTAAAAGCTGGCATCTGTTCCGAAAGCAAGGGTATGCAACGGATCGTGGTAGATGCGGTTTTTGTCGACAAATGGTACCAGCAGATCGTAAAGTTCCTGAAAATTACCAGTTAGCATGAAGGTGAATGAGGATGATTAGTTGGCATTAAAAGTAGGATAAATTTGATTAAAGCATTCCTTCCAGCAGCAAATCGAGGTAATTTTTACGGTTGACCAGATGAAATCCTCCCTTGTATTCTTCCTGCCACAATTTGGGCGGTTTTACTTTGTCTTTTGTCATCTTAATTTCAAATCCCATCAAGCCATCTTCTCCCTCTTCGACATAATCGATTTCGGCTCCGGTGTAGGTGCGCCAAAAATAGGAATGAA
Organism: uncultured Tangfeifania sp.; assembly: GCA_964358545.1. Taxonomy (GTDB): domain Bacteria; phylum Bacteroidota; class Bacteroidia; order Bacteroidales; family Prolixibacteraceae; genus CAINVV01. The sequence goes on from CAYHQN010000085.1 coordinate 10,089, forward strand.
CCATCTTCCGGTTGTAAAACAGCTGTTTGCGCCGTTCGGCGATCACAAAATTTTCCCATAGACTACCTGAGTCGGTGCGCAAATGGAGCGGTTTGAGGTTGTCGATCAAATAATTTCGAATTCCAGTATCGTAGAAATATATTTTGTCCATTTTGGCTACCTCTTTGCGCAGATTTCTGTTGTAAGAGGGCAAGCGGAAGATCACAAACGCTTTTTCGAGCAAGTCGATGTAGCGTTCAACGGTTTCGCGGCTGATCGATAGGACTTGTGACAGTTCATTCACCGAAACCAGTTGTCCGACCTGGAAAGCCAGCAAACGCAGCAAATCCCTGATTTTGGCCGTGTATTTCACATTGGTCAGCTGAAGAACATCCATGTACAAATAGGAGTCGCAGATTTCACCGAGGAAATTGCTCTTTTGGTTGGCATTGGTCATGAAAATTTCCGGGTACATACCAAAACGCAGCAACTCTTCCAATTGCTGATCCAATTCAAATTTGTTCTTGCCTGCAATGATTTCACTCAGTGAAAATGGAAGCAGATGGAAAACCGTTTTTCGGCCTGTCAAGGGTTCAGCTGCCCGGTTGGCCATTTCGAAGGAGGAAGAACCGGTAGCGATCACCTTCAAATGGGGCAATTCATCATAAAGAACTTTTAGCGCCAGCCCGATATCCTGTACGCGTTGAGCTTCATCTATGATTAGCAATTGGTACCCTTCCGTGAGTTCCGAGAATGTTTGAATATCGCGTTGCATGAGGAGCAATTCATTGTCGAGCAGATCAGCAGAAAGGTACTTTACCTTCCATCCTGAAAGTTTCCCCAATTGTTTGACAAGGGTTGTCTTGCCAACCTGACGTGGACCATAAATCAACAAGACTTTTCTGCTCGATTTTAGTTGATCGAGGCAGGCAGTTTCGATGTGTCGTTGAATGTTCATGGCTCAAATTTTAATACAAAGATATTAATATTAAATTTTAAACCAGCAAAATTCACGTAAAATATGTTGGTTAGCCGGCATTATTAGTGCTAAAATTGCTGGTTAACCAGCAAAAATAGCGTGAAAATTGCTGGTTAACCAGCAAAATTCGCGTGAAAAATGCTGGTTGATGAATCTGGAATCTGTTATTGAAATGGAAAGTTCAAGGTAATCGATGAGTGAAAATGCTATAAATTCAATTTTGTCTGCTTCCTATATTGCCGGAAGATAACTATATTTACCAGCTATTCCGGTTACTGAAAGAGAACAGGATGCTATTGAAAATTACTTATGAAGACTGCTATTTTGTTGCTTTTCGTTGTTTTAGTGTCGGTCAGCCTAACTGCCCAGGACCGTATTACCGGCCACACTTTTGCTACACGTTCCGAGGTGATTGCACAGCATGGGATGGCTTGTACCAGTCAGCCATTGGCAACCCAGGTAGCTCTTGATATCCTTAAAGCCGGCGGCAACGCGGTAGATGCAGCCATAGCAGCCAATGCCGTGCTTGGATTGGTAGAACCCGTCAGCAATGGCATTGGGGGCGATCTGTTTGCCATCGTGTGGGATGCAAAAACGCAGAAACTTTATGGTTTGAATGCCAGTGGCCGCTCCCCGTATGACCTGACTTACGAATATTTCAAAAAACACGGTATTACCCGAATTCCCGCCTTCGGACCGTTGTCGGTATCGGTACCCGGATGTGTGGATGGTTGGTCTGAATTGCACAAAAAATTTGGAAAACTTCCCTTCCCGAACCTGCTGAAACCTGCCATCAATTATGCCAGGGAGGGATTTCCTGTCACTGAGGTCATCGCCTATTACTGGAATTCAAATTCGAGGAACCTTCAAAAATATCCGGGTTTCAAAGAGATATACATGCCAAACGGGAAAGCGCCTGCCAAGGGTGAGGTGTTTAAAAACCCGTATCTGGCTGCCACGCTCGAAAAAATAGCATCCGGCGGAAGAGATGCCTTTTACAAAGGTGAAGTGGCCCGGAAGATTGCCGATTACATGAAGGAACAGGGAGGATTTTTAAGTGTAAGGGACCTGGCGGATCACCATTCGGATTGGGTCGAACCCATCTCCACCAACTACCGTGGATACGATGTGTGGGAACTGCCTCCAAACGGTCAGGGTACTGCCGTGTTACAAATGCTCAATATGCTCGAAAATTTTGATATCGCGGGAATGGGTTTTGGCAGTGCTGCCTATATCCATACCTTCGTCGAAACGAAGAAGCTGGCCTTCGAGGATCGCGCCAAATATTATGCTGATCCCGATTTTGCCAAAATTCCGATTGAAAAACTGATCTCCAAAACCTATGCCAAAGAGCGGCTAAAACTTTTTGATGCTGCGAGATCAGCCAAAAGCTATCCTGCCGGGAATCTCGAACAGGGAAATACCATTTACATGACCACTGCCGACAAAGATGGGAACATGGTTTCGCTGATTCAAAGCAATTACCGCGGGATGGGATCCGGGATGACGCCCGGCAAGCTGGGTTTTATCCTTCAGGACCGCGGGGAGATGTTTATCATCGATTCGACCCACATGAACCGTTATGAACCGCACAAAAGGCCATTCCATACCATCATTCCGGCCTTTATTACCAAAGATGGCAAGCCGTTTATCAGTTTCGGACTGATGGGCGGTTCCATGCAGCCGCAGGGCCATGTGCAGATGGTGGTCAATCTGATCGATTTTGGCATGAATCTGCAGGAGGCAGGTGACGCACCGCGGATATGTCATGAGGGATCCAGCGAACCTACCGGTGAAACCATGACGGATGGAGGAGTGGTTTATCTTGAAAGTGGCATACCCTACGAGACCATCCGGCAACTTTTAGGCAAAGGGCACCAGATTCAGTTTATCAACGGAATTTACGGTGGGTACCAGGCCATCAAATGGGACGAAAAAAACAAAGTCTATTTCGGGGCCTCCGAATCCAGGAAGGACGGACAAGCAGCGGGATACTAAAAAAAAAAGTTTGAAATGTTTTTTGAGTTTGAAAAGTTTGGAATGTTCATGAACACGAACCCTTCAAACATTTCAAACCCTTCAAACTAAAACCGAAAATTATTGATTAACTATAATTGCTTTAAACATGAAGAGAAGAAGCTTTCTGAACACATCGCTTGCCATGGCAGGTATCATGGTAATACCGAGGCATGTACTCTGCGGAACAGGTTTTACCGCACCCAGTGATCAGCTTACCAAAGCCATTATCGGCGTTGGTGGGATGGGTCGCGGACACATTGGCTATGAAGATACAAGGGTGGTGGCCATTTGTGATGTAGATAAAAATCACCTGGCACAGGTCCAAAAGATGATTCCGAATCCTGTAAAGACCTACCACGATTTTAGGGAGTTGCTGCTGCAACCCGATATCGATATCGTACACATTGCCACACCTCCGCATTGGCATGGCATCATGGCTGTTGAGGCCGCCCGTGCAGGGAAAGACATCTGGTGTGAAAAACCAATGACCCGCACCATTGGAGAAGGTCTTCGGGTTGTTGAGGAGATCAACAAATACGACAGAATATTCAGGCTGAATACATGGTTTCGTTTCAAGGATACTTTTTACGGGTTGGGTACGGATGTAAAACCACTGAAAAAAGTGATACAAAGTGGGATCCTGGGTTGGCCGCTCAAGGTAACTGTCAGCGGAATAACCGGGTATGACTGGAAATTTTATTGGAGTGGTGAGCGGAACCTCAAACCAATGCCGGTACCAGAAGAGCTCGATTATGACATGTGGTTGGGTCCGGCCCCATACAAACCCTACAATCCCGAACGTGTTCACGCGAAGTTCAGAGGCTACTGGGATTATGACGGAGGAGGTTTGGGCGACATGGGTCAGCACTACCTTGATCCGGTACAATACCTGCTGGGGAAAGACGATACCAGTCCTGTCAAAGTCGAAGTGGATGCACCTGAGCAACATTACGATGCGGTGGGTTCATGGCGTAGAATAGAGTATACCTATGCCGATGGTTGCAAAATCATTCTGGACGGTGAGAACCGCGACAAGGATGCTGCCTACATCGAAGGCCCCAATGGAAAGATTTTCAGAGGCTTCAAATCTACAATCCCAAATCTTCAGTCATTTATCGAGACTTTACCGGATCCGGAACCACAAATTACCACTTTCACGGAATCGGTGAAGACCAGGAAGAAATTTGCACTGAATGAGATGAATGGTTACCACTCCTGCACGGTGGTTAACATGGGAATCATTGCACTTCAATTGGGACGCACGTTGCATTTCGATCCTGCCACTCAGCAGTTTATCGATGACGAAGCAGCCAATCGGCTCATTAACCAACCCATGAGAGCACATTGGAGTATATAAAATAGTTTGAAATGTTTAAAAAAAGTTTGAAATGTTTATGATGTTTAAAAAGTTTGAATTGTTGAAGGAGTCTAACATTTCAAACATTTTAAACCCTTCAAACATTTCAAACACAAAATATCAGATATGAAGAAAATATTTTCAATTTCTACAGTTGTTTTGATGCTGCTGGGCCTTGCTTACAATGGCTTTGGCCAGATTAACCGTACCATCAACACCAAAGTTGCGGATGCCCTCGCGCAAGTGCCAACCAAAGATGACGCAAAGCTGAATGTGCTGATGAGCGAAGTGGCTGACCTGAAAGAGGAGGGCTTTGCCCTTATTGTAGCCAAAATTGTACCTCCAGGCACCGGTGATGATGTGGCAGCCCGTTTTGTGGTTGCCAGTCTGGCCAAATATGTCTCCCAGTTTGGCAAAGAAGCCGACAAACGGATGGTAGGGAATGGATTGCTGAAAGCCGTCCAGGGCAGTTCAGACAAGGATGTCCAATCTTTTTACCTTACGCAGCTCTATTTTGTTGCGACCGATCAGTCTGTTGCTGCATTGAGTCAGTTCCTGACGGATGAAAAATTGTGCGATGCCGCTGTCAAAGTATTGTTGGCAGTTGCTACTCCATCCGCAGGTGATGCCATGTTAAAAAAATTGGAAGGCTCTCAGGGAATTGCAGCCCTGGCGCTTGCCAAGGCCGTCGGTCAGATGAAGATCGAAGTGGCCAATCCCATCCTGATCAAAAAAATGGTTGGTGCAGATGCCAAACTGCAAAGGGTGATACTGGTAGCGATAGCCCAAATTGGGTCTAAAGAGAGTTTCACCTTTTTAACCGACAAAGCTGCAAAAGCAAAATACATTTACGAACCTACCGGGATTGTCTCCTCACTGGTTACCTACGCCGGTCGTCTTGGAGCCAGGGGCGATCTTGCACTCTGCGACAAAACGATCACAACTTTATTGACCAATTGCAAGGAGAAGTCACAATTACAGTACCGCTCTGCGGCCCTGGCTGTCAAGGCAAAATATTGGGGTATAGAGGCGATGCCACTCCTGCTGAAAGAGTTTGACAACGCCGACAAGGCCTACCGTGCCGGTGTGATGAACCTGGCAGCTGCCTCATCGGATGTGGCAGTGACCCGACAGTGGATCGCAAAATCGAAAACCGTCACCGGTGAAAAAAGGGCCGAAATTGTTGAGATGATCGGACGCAAAGGTTGTAAAGATTTGATGGCTAACTTTGAATCACTTCTTTCTGACCCATCGGAAGAGGTTAGAATCGAAGCAATCAATGCCATATCCAAAATCAAAGTACCTGCTTCTGCAATTGTACTTGAAGACCACCTGATGAAGGGATTGGATGCAGCTGCTACCGCGAAAGCGCTTTCCCGTATGTTGGACGGAAAGCACATCGACAGGTTGGCACAGGCACTGGATGGAGCTCCGAAAGCAGCAAAAGTCGAGATTATTAAACTGATTGGCGCCAAGGCAGGTAACGGGAGTTTCGATAAAATGGTTGGACTTACAGCGAACAAGGACCAGGATATTTCCGCTGCTGCGTATAACGCACTGAAGAATTTATCGAACGAAGAAAATATTCCCGTTCTGCTGGATCTTTTGAAGAAAGCATCCACAAAAGAACAAATCACAGCTGTTCAGCTTTCTTTGGTTCATGCTGCTTCCAGTTTAGACAAAGAAGAAGCCGGTAAATTCATTGCAGAATTGAGCAAAATGGGTGATCCAGGCCGTACCCTCGAAATTTTTGCCAAAATGGGTGGCCGTGATGCCCTAAAACAGGTTGTTGATGCCTTTGGATCCAGTGATCAGTCAATCAAAGAGACTGCCTTCAATGCTTTGCTAAAGTGGAGCAATGCAGATGCAGCCGATGCACTCTTTCAAATTTGTGCTGCCAATCCGGCCTATCAGGCTAGGGCTTTCAAAGGCTTTATCAGTCTTGTTGCTACTCCTGCAGTTCCTGAAGATCAAAAATTGTTGCAATACCGCAAGCTGATGTCCCTGGCACAGGGCGACGAGCAAAAATTGATGGTGATTGACAGACTGGGCGATGTGAAGACCTTTTCGGCCCTAATCTATACCGCCAATTTCCTCGATGACAAGGCGCTTCAGTCAGATGCAGCCAATTCCGTTATACAGATTGCCTTACCTGGTTCAGGTAAGACGGTAGGTTTGACAGGAGAAATCGTCAAAGCCGCTTTATCCAAATCTGCCGGCCTTTTGAAAGGGGCGGAGAGTGATTACGATAAGGAGAAGGTCAAAAAATACCTGGCTTCGATGCCGGATGAAAAGGGATACGTTCCAATGTTCAACGGGAAAGACCTTACAGGTTGGAAAGGATTAGTCGGAAATCCGATCACCCGTGCAAAAATGACTGAAAAGGAACTGGCCTCCAAACAAATCGAAGCCAACACCAAAGCCGCCAAGAACTGGAGTGTCAAAGACAATTCGATAGTTTTCAATGGTGCCGGCGACAATCTTTGTTCAGAAAAACAATATGGCGATTTCGAGATGATTGTCGATTGGCGCATCACCAAAAAGGGCGATAGTGGAATCTACCTCAGGGGATCGCCGCAGGTTCAGATCTGGGATACTTCCAGGGTTGAGGTAGGCGCCCAGGTTGGATCGGGTGGTCTTTACAACAACGCCAAATTCAGAAGCACCCCTTTGAAAGTTGCAGACAATCCCATTGGCGAATGGAACCATTTCTACATCAAGATGGTAGGGGGAAAGGTGACAGTTACTTTGAACGGGGTATTGGTGGTCGACCAGGTGCCGCTCGAGAATTACTGGGACCGTTCGATCCCTATCTTCCCGAAGGAAGCCATAGAACTCCAGGCACACGGAACAGATCTTGCTTTTCGCGATATCTATGTGAACGAGATCAACGACAACCACTACATCCTTTCACCTGAAGAACAAAAAGAGGGTTTTGTACCTCTTTTCAACGGCATCAATTTCGACGGCTGGACCGGGAATACAGTCGATTATGAAGTAAAAAACGGTGAGATTGTCCTGAATATCGACAATGGTCCTTCACATGGAAACCTGTTCACACAGGGCGAATACCGTGATTTTACCTTCCGCTTTGAATTCCAGCTGACACCAGGGGCCAACAATGGTCTCGGTATCCGTGCACCCCTGCAGGGCGATGCCGCCTACGTAGGAATGGAGCTTCAGATCCTTGATGATGATGCTCCCATTTACGCCGAATTACAGCCTTACCAATACCATGGTTCCGTTTACGGCGTCATTCCTGCCAAACGCGGATCGTTAAAACCTACCGGTGAATGGAATTATGAAGAGGTGGTGGTGAAGGGCAACAATGTCAAAGTGATTCTCAACGGAAACGTTATCACCGATGGAGATATCGCTGCCGCCAGCCGCAATGGAACCCTCGATCACAAAGAACATCCCGGATTACTTCGCACAACCGGACATATCGGCTTCCTTGGACATGGATCTGTTGTGAAGTTCAAAAATATCAGGGTAAAAGAGCAGTAGAGATTAATGTGAAAATCGTAGTTGATGAACATAGAACTTATTATAAAAGACCAGGTTGCGGTGGCAATCAATTCCCTTTACGGACAGCCGGTTGATCCCGCTCAGGTACAGGTACAACTCACGCGAAGTGAGTTTGAAGGCGACCAGACCGTAATGGTTTTCCCTTTTCTGAAAATATCTAAAAAGTCGCCGGAAGTGACAGGCCAGGAGATCGGCGAATATCTTGTTGCCAATGTGGCAGAAGTTTCGAAATTCAATGTAGTCAAGGGTTTTCTAAACCTGGTGATCGACAATAAATTCTGGATTGACCGGCTCAACGAGGCAATTCCTGATGATCATTTCGGATTCCTTCCTGTGACCGACCAGTCTGAATTGGTCATGATCGAATATTCCTCACCCAATACCAACAAACCCC
>CAYHQN010000085.1:18444-19535 GCA_964358545.1 uncultured Tangfeifania sp.
GACCAGTCTGAATTGGTCATGATCGAATATTCCTCACCCAATACCAACAAACCCCTGCATCTGGGTCATATCCGCAACAACCTGCTTGGATTTTCCCTGGCTGAGGTGATGAAGGCCAATGGATACAAGGTGGTCAAGACCAATATTGTCAATGACCGTGGTGTCCATATCTGCAAATCGATGGTGGCCTGGCTGAAGTTTGGCAACGGCGAAACCCCTGAGACACATGGCAAAAATGGCGATCATCTGGTAGGCGAGTACTACGTCATGTTCGATCAACTGTACAAAAGTGAGACTGACGAATTGATGGCTGACGGCAGACTGGAAGAACAGGCCAAAGAGGAGGCTCCCTCCATCGTGGAAACCCGTGATATGCTGATCAAATGGGAGGCCAACGATCCGGAGGTCCGCCAACTTTGGAGAACGATGAATGGCTGGGTGTATGCCGGTTTCGATGAGACTTACAAGACCCTTGGTGTCGATTTCGATAAGATCTATTACGAATCGGATACCTATACCATTGGTCGCGACGAAGTGTTGCGCGGTGTCAAAGAGGGTATCTTCCAGCAGGAAAGCGATGGTTCTGTTTGGGCCAACCTCGAGAAAGAGGGACTCGACAAAAAGATCCTGCTCCGCTCGGACGGTACTTCTGTGTACATCACCCAGGATATCGGGACAGCTCAGCTACGCTACCGCGATTATCCCATCGATCATATGATCTATGTGGTTGGAAACGAGCAAATCTACCATTTTCAGGTACTTTCGCTGCTGCTCGATAAACTTGGATATAAATGGGGTAGTGACCTCTATCATTTTTCATACGGGATGGTGGAGCTGCCCAATGGCCGGATGAAATCGCGCGAAGGTACCGTGGTGGATGCCGATGACCTGGTAGCCGGGATGATCGATGTAGCCCGTTCCGTTTCCATGGAGTTGGGCAAACTGGAGGGTTACAGTGAAGCTGAAAAAGAGCATATTTACCATATTGTGGCCTTGGGTGCACTGAAATATTTCATTCTGAAAGTCGATCCGAAGAAGACGATGACCTTCAATCCGGAAGAGTCGATCGACTTCAACGGCAACACCGGACC
>CAYHQN010000086.1:0-19484 GCA_964358545.1 uncultured Tangfeifania sp.
CTGCAGTTGCTCGCGTTTGTTGGCAATCTGGCGGGCTTCGCGTTCGCTCTCCATGACGTTGAATTTATCGCCCGCCTGCGGCGCTCCGTTTAATCCGAGGATCAGAACCGGTTCTGCCGGGCCGACGCTTTCGACGCGCTGGTTACGTTCGTTGAACATCGCCTTGATGTGACCGAAGTGGGGTCCGGCCAAAAGTACATCCCCGACTTTCAGGGTACCCGATTGGACCAGGATGGTGGCTACGAAACCACGGCCTTTGTCGAGGGTAGATTCGATAACCGAACCATTAGCCCGTTTGTTTGGATTGGCTTTCAGGTCGAGCATTTCTGCTTCAAGCAGTACTTTTTCGAGCAGTTCGGCGACGCCAAGACCGGATTTGGCCGAGATATCGTGCGACTGGTATTTTCCACCCCAACTTTCGACCATATAATTCATGTTGGCCAGCTGGTGTTTGATTTTTTCGGGATCGGCGGTTGGTTTGTCCACCTTGTTGATGGCAAACACGATCGGAACGCCGGCCGCAGAAGCGTGGTTGATCGCCTCGATGGTTTGAGGCATAACATCGTCGTCGGCAGCTACGATGATAATGGCAATATCGGTTACCTGGGCACCACGGGCACGCATGGCAGTAAAAGCTTCGTGACCCGGTGTATCCAGGAAGGTGATCTTGCGACCGTCCTCCAGTCTTACGTTGTAGGCGCCGATGTGCTGGGTGATACCCCCTGCTTCGCCGGCGATTACGTTGGCTTTACGGATATAGTCAAGTAGTGAGGTCTTGCCGTGGTCGACGTGTCCCATGACGGTTACAATCGGTGGACGGGATATAAGATCCTCTTCGGAATCTTTCTCTTCGAGGATGGCCTCCTGTACTTCGACAGAAATGAATTCAACCTTGTAACCAAACTCATCGGCAACGACCGACATGGTCTCTGCATCCAGACGCTGGTTGATAGAAACGAAAAGTCCCAGTGACATACAGGTCGCGATAACCTGTGTCGGGTTGACGTCCATCATGCTTGCCAGTTCACTTACAGAAACAAACTCGGTAATTTTGATGATGTTTCTGTCGATGTCTGCCTGTGCACCCTCTTCGGCCATCTTCTCTGTGTAGGCCAGGCGCTTGTCGCGACGGTGTTTGGAGCCCCGTGTTTTTTGGCTTTTGGTGGTCAGACGGGCAAGGGTCTCTTTGACCTGCTTTTGTACATCCTCTTCGTTGACCTCTTTTTTGAGCGGTAATTTTTTCTTTACAACCAGGGAACTCTTCTTCTTAATCGTACTTTTCTCTTTTCCCGGCTCTTTTTTCTCTTTCAGATCGTCGCCCTTCTTCTCAATGTTAAGCGGAACACGCTCTTTGGCATCTTTGGAAACGCGTTTGCGTTTTTTCTTGCGCAGGGTCCGGTCTTCGTCACGGACTCCGATACCTTTTTTAAGCCCTTCGGCAGGAAGTTCAATCTTTCCTACGACTTTAGGTCCTGAAAGGATCTCCCTGGCATGTTTGAAAATCTCTTCCGGAACATCCACAAGGTCTGGGACGATCTCTTCCAGGGCATCTTCAAGGTGTTTCACCTCACGGCCCGGTTTCGATGGTTTTCCATCGGGGGTTTTGGGAGTGATATGTTTTTTCTTGGTCAGGGTAATCTCTTTCTTGCCCTTACCCGAAACTTTCGGCGAATCCAGATCGATTTTCCCGATAATATTGATGTTGGCCTCAAGCTGGGTAACGTTGGAGATCATTTCAGGAGCGCTCTCAACATTCTCAGCTTTGGGTGATACTTCAGCTTTTAATTCAGGTTCAGAAACAACTGGTGGTGCGGAAACCGTTTTGGGAGCAGCAGGTTTTTCAACGACAACTTCGGATGGCTGATCAGCTTTTTTCTCCTCTTTTACTGGTTTTGCAGCAGGCTCAGCAGGTTTTGATTTTGCAGAGAGGTTTTCGAGGTCAACAGAACCAACCACTTTGATGACAGGTTTTTCAGGGAGAGGGGTATGCGTGATCTCCGGTTTTGTTGCTTTGGCTTGTGGCTCATGGTGTTTGAAATCTGCGCCATGGTGTAGACTGTTGTCCGTAATGTTGACAGAGTCATCTTCAAAGTCATCGGCCTGAACTTTATTATCACCATGATGAACATCTTCGATGGAGATGGTATCTCTTTTCAAACGGCCGGGACGATGCATATCAGCCTCTACTTTGGCATCATGGTCCTTACGAAACTGTTTTTCGAGGAGCATCTGGGCATCGACATCGATCTTCGCGTTGGGATCAGGGGTCATTTTGAATCCCTGTTTATTCAGAAACTCCACGATAGTAGAGATCCCCACGTTCAGATCGCGTGCTATTTTACTTAACCTTGTTGATACTTTGTTCCCTGTATCCATAGTTTGCCAAACAGTTTAATTTGCTTTATCTCTTCCGGTTGATTGAACGTCTGACAGTTATTGTTCAAATTCGGACTTCAGTATGCGCAGGACCTCGTCGATGGTCTCTTCTTCGAAGTCGGTACGCTTGATCAGCTCCTCCCGAGAGAGGTTCAGTACATTTCGGGCAGTATCGCAACCAATGGATTTGAGTCCGTCGAGAACCCAATCATCGATCTCATCTGCAAATTCTTCCAGTGAGACATCTTCTTCGTCAGCAATTTCACGATCGCGGTAGACATCAATGTCATAGCCTGTGAGCTGGCTGGCCAGTTTGATATTCAATCCTCCTTTTCCGATGGCCAGTGAGACCTCCTCTGGCTTCAGGAAAACTTCGACCCTGTTCTCATTGCCATAAATCTTGATGGAGGAGATTTTTGCCGGGTTGAGCGCTCTTTGTATGTACAACTGATTGTTGTTGGTGAAATTGATTACGTCGATGTTCTCGTTACGTAATTCCCTCACAATACCATGAATACGCGACCCTTTCATTCCTACGCAGGCGCCTACCGGATCAATACGGTCATCGTACGATTCTACAGCAACCTTGGCGCGTTCGCCCGGAATCCTGACAATCTTTTTAATGGTAATCAAACCATCCGATATCTCAGGGACCTCAAGTTCGAAGAGTCTTTCCAGGAAGACAGGAGAGATGCGGGACAAAATAATGTAAGGACTGTTGTTCCTCATCTCTACTTTGATTACCACAGCGCGGACACTGTCGCCCTTTCTGAAGAAATCGGAAGGAATTTGCTCGCTTTTGGGCAGAATCAGTTCGTTCCCCTCGTCGTCGAGCAACAAAAGTTCTTTTTTCCAGATTTGGTATACTTCGCCGGTGACGATCTCTCCAATTCTGGATTTGTATTTTTGGTAGATGTTGTCTTTTTCAAGTTCCAGGATCCGTGATGCAAGGTTCTGGCGCAAATTCAGGATCGCCCTTCTTCCGAAATCGCTGAAACGGATCGTGTCGGTCAACTCTTCACCCAGTTCATAATCCCCGTTGTTGGCATTGGCAGCCGTAATGGTGATTTCAGTATTTAGATCGGTCAGTGCTCCGTCTTCTACTACCGTGCGGTTCCGGTAGATTTCGAAGTCTCCTTTGTCGGGGTTTATAATGACGTCAAAATTCTCGTCCGAGCCAAACTGCTTTTGAATCACACTTCTGAACGCATCTTCCAATACGCTCATCATCGTGGCTCGATCGATGTTTTTCAGGTCTTTAAATTCCGAAAACGTGTCAATCAGATTGAGGTTGTCCATATCTTCAGGATTTTTATTTAAAAGTAATAACTGGTTTAACTGTTTTTATTTCTAGCAGTGAAAATTCAACAGTTTTTAGTTCCACTGTCTTTTTTCCATCCACTTTTATATTGCTTGATGTCTCTACTACAAAACCCTCATCGCTGACTGATTTCAGAACGCCAGTGATCTTGTCGCCCTTTACTGTTACGATCTCCACCTCTTTTTCGAGATTTTTCAAATATTGACGCAGTACTTTGAAGGACTGTGTCAAACCAGGAGAGGAGACTTCGAGTGAAAAATCTTCCACCTCACGGTCGAACTGATGCTCGATGTGGCGGCTCATTTCGATGCATTTGTCAATACTCAATCCCTCATCGCTGTCGATAATTACCGAAATGGCGTTGCCAGGCCCGACCGTAACATCAACGATAAACATCGTGTCAGTGAGCTTTTCTTCCACCATCCTTTGAATAACAACTTTCGATATCATTTTATAAATTAATAAAATAGGGGACAATGCGTCCCCTAATCCTGCGATTAATCTCCGCTGCGAAATTACTATTAATGTTTGAATTAAACAAATTTTTATTTCTAATTTTGAATGATCTGTCAGGGTTTGCAGGGCTCCCAAGCGAAAAGTAAAGAGTGTACTGTGAAAATGGAGGCAACCCTGGTCGAATTTTGTAATTATTTAGTTGTCAAATTGATAATAAATATTTCCCCCGTGAAGCAAAACAAGCGTAAAATCGTCAATGATCCGGTATGGGGTTTCATCGATTTGAATTCAGGATTGTTGTTCGATTTGATAGAGCATCCCTATTTTCAGCGGCTCCGTCGCATCCGGCAGTTAGGACTTACATCTCTGGTCTATTCGGGCGCCAATCATACCCGTTTTGAGCACTGTATTGGCAGTATGTATTTGGTTCAAACAGCATTGCAGGTATTGCGGGAGAAGGGGGTCGAGATAACGGATGAGGAAGCTGAAGGTGTTTCGGCGGCAATCCTTTTGCATGATCTCGGGCACGGACCTTTTTCACATGCACTTGAGGAGAGCATTGTCAGGGGTATTTCCCACGAGGAGCTCTCGCTGCTCTTCATGCAGGAGCTCAATGAGGAGTTGAACGGGAAGCTGGATCTGGCCATTCGCATTTTTCTGGATCAGTATCCCAAACATTTCCTGCACCTCCTGGTAAGCAGTCAGCTCGACATGGACCGTCTGGATTTCCTGAAGCGCGACAGTTTTTACTGCGGCGTTTCGGAGGGAGTTGTCTCATCCGACCGTATCATAAAGATGCTGGATGTCCGGAACGATCAATTGGTGGTGGAGGCCAAGGGAATCTATTCGGTAGAGAAATTTTTGATTGCCAGAAGGATGATGTACTGGCAGGTTTACCTGCATAAAACGGTTGTATCTGCAGAACGCACGCTGGTCAATTTGCTCAAACGTGCCTCTTCCCTGGTAGAAAAGGGGAAGGAAGTTGAATGTTCGGGAGCCTTTGCCTGTTTTCTGTACGGCAAAGTGGTTGCCGCAGATTTCAGATCTCCCGATAGGGGAATAAGGAAACTGGCACTGAACCGTTTCGCGGGGCTTGATGACTCAGATATTTTGTCCACCGTCAAGGGTTGGATCTCCCATGCCGATCCGGTACTTTCAGAACTTTCCGAACGGATTGTTAACAGAAAATTGATGAAGATTAAAATTTCGCAGCATCCTTTTAGTGAAAGTCAGTTAAATGAACTTAAAGAGAAGGTTCAAACAAAGGTTGGGATTTCGGAAGAAGATTTGGATTATTTTTTCTCGGTAGGTGAGATGACAAATAATGCCTATCAGCCTGATGAAGAGGCGATACTGATTCTCTATAAAAATGGCAAATTGAAAGATATCAGGGATGCATCGGACATAAATCTGGAGGGATTAACCAAGACGGTACGCAAACATTTTGTCTGTTATCCGGCGAAAATCTCGTTAGGTAACTAATATTGTTTATTTTTGCAGCGAATTTTTAAAAGTAACTGAATGGAGTTTAAGGTCAAAGACATTGCAATGATACTCAACGGAACCGTTGAAGGCGACGGTGAAATTAAGATACACAATATCTCCAAAATTGATCAGGGTGTACCAGGGACACTCACCTTCCTGTCCAATCCTGTTTACACCAAATTCATCTATTCAACGCTTGCTTCCGCGGTCATCGTCTCCAGGGATTTTGTGCCTGAAGGGAAGCTGACATGTACCCTTATCCGGGTAAATGATCCCTATACAGCCCTGGCCGAATTGCTAAAAATGTACCAGGAGATGAAGCCTGCCAAAAGCGGGATCGAGCAACCCTCCTTCGTTAGCAGCAGTGCCAAAATCGGGACGGATATCTACATCGGTGCGTTTGCCTATATCTCTGGTTCAGTAATAATTGGGAATAATGTCAGCATTTACCCGCACGTTTTTATTGGGGATAATGTGGTGATTGGTGACAATACCACCCTGTATTCAGGTGTAAAAATATATGCAGATTGTCAGATAGGTTCTGATTGTGTCTTGCATTCGGGAGCCGTGATTGGCGCCGACGGTTTTGGATTTGCACCCAGTACGGAAGGTCCGTTTTCAAAGATTCTCCAGGTTGGCAATGTGATCCTGGAAGATATGGTCGAAATTGGTGCCAATACCTGCGTGGACCGTGCCACCATGGGATCGACCATTGTTCACAGGGGCGTTAAGCTGGACAATCTGATCCAGATAGCGCACAATGTCGAAATTGGCGAGAACACGGTGATGGCCGGCCATTCTGGAGTTGCAGGTTCATCCAAAGTTGGAAAGAACTGCATGATAGGAGCCCAGGTTGGAATATCCGGCCATTTGAAGGTTGGTGACAATGTAAAAATCGGAGGTCAGGCCGGTGTGATGACCAACATCCCTGATAACTCCACCATGATTGGATCGCCGGTGCAGGATCACAAAGATTTTATGAGATGCCAGGCCATCTTCAGAAGACTTCCGCAAATGTCGGGTGACATTTCTGATCTGAAGAAATGGATGAAACAGGCAGGGCAGAAATAAGCCATTGATTCGAAGCAGAAATAAATTAACCAAGTATAATATTTAGCCATCAAGGGATGATAGTAAAACAAAATACCATTGCATATCCGGTCACCGTTACCGGGAAAGGACTTCATACAGGTGTTGAAGTATCGCTGACATTTAAGCCGGCCCCTGAAAATTCCGGTTTCAGATTTATGAGGGTCGACCTGGAAGGTACTCCCGTCATTGAAGCCAATGTATCCAAAGTTAGGGGAACCGCGAGAGGTACTGTTCTAAAGGATGGAGAGGTATCTATCAGTACCATCGAGCATTGTATGGCCGCTTTGATTGGATCAGAAATTGACAATGTCCTGATGGAGATCAATGGCTCTGAAGTTCCGATTATGGATGGAAGTGCGATGGCTTGGGTTGATGCACTTCAGGAAGCTGGTATCGTTGAGCAACATGCCGAGAGAGAGTATTTTGTGGTGAAGAAAAAAATTACCTACCGCAACCAGTCTACCGGTTCTGAGATTACCATCCTTCCGGACGAAAATTTTTCGATTGATGTGCTGGTTTCCTATAACTCAACCGTTTTGGGAAATCAATTTGCCTCTTTTGACAGCACTACAGAGTTTGCTGCCGAGATAGCCCCATGCCGTACCTTTGTCTTTGTCAGGGAGTTGGAAGCGCTATTGAAAAACAACCTGGTGAAAGGTGGTGACCTGGATAACGCAATAGTTATCATGGATCAGGTGATGCATCAGGATGAATTGAACAGGATTGCCGATCTGTTTCACCACGAACACATTCAGGTGAACGAAGTCGGAATTCTCAACAACCTGAAATTGCGTTACGACAATGAATGTGCCAGACACAAACTGCTCGATCTCTTCGGAGATTTGGCATTGCTGGGCAGGCGCATCAAGGGCAGGATCATTGCCAAAAGACCGGGGCATCTTGCCAATACCGAATTCACCAAGCTGTTGCAGAAAGAGAACCTGAAGAGCATGGCAGAGTCGGCTCCACCGGAATACAATCCGAACAAGGAACCTCTTTATGATATCAATGCCATCAAAAGGATGTTGCCGCACCGCAACCCTTTCCTGTTGTTGGATAAGGTAATCGAGAAAGGAAGCGACTACATCATTGGTGTGAAAAACGTAACCCAGAATGAGCCTTTTTTCGTGGGTCACTTTCCCGAAGAATCAGTGATGCCGGGTGTGATGATCATTGAATCCATGGCACAGTGCGGGGGAATTTTCGTTATCAGCTCTATGCCTGCCGATGGAGACTACTCTACCTATTTCATGACCATGGACAACATCAAATTCAGGAAAAAGGTAGTTCCCGGAGATACCCTGATCTATAAAATTAAACTTACGAGTCCGATCAGAAGGGGAATCGCCCACATGCGCGGACTCGCTTTTGTTGGTGATACAGTAGTTTGTGAGGGAGAATTCATGGCGCAGATAGTAAAAAACAAATAATTAGAATAGATGAACCAAGTACTTGCACACATCCACCCCAATGCAAAACTGGCGAAGGGGGTTGTCGTTGAGCCTTTTGCTACGATTGGTGACGATGTTATCATCGGCGAAGGAACAAATATTGGCCCACACGCAACCATCCTTCCCGGAACACGTATCGGGAAAAACTGCAAAATTTTCCCCGGCGCCGTCATTGGCGGAGAACCGCAGGACCTGAAGTTCAAAGGCGAATACTCTACCGTTGAAATTGGCAACAATACCACTATCCGCGAATGCGTTACCATCAACCGCGGAACATCGGCGAAAGGGAAAACGGTCATTGGCAGCAACTGCCTCATCATGGCCTATGTCCATGTGGCGCACGATTGTGTGGTGGGGAACAATGTAATTCTGGTCAATTCAACCTCCCTTGCGGGTGAAGTTTTAGTGGATGATTTCGCTATTATTGGCGGACATACCGGTATCCACCAATTCTGTCACATCGGTAAGCACGTGATGCTTTCGGGAGGATCCCTGGTAAGGAAAGATGTGCCACCTTATATCAAAGCCGGACGCGAGCCGCTTTCGTATGCCGGGGTCAATTCGATCGGATTACGACGCAGGGAGTTTTCCAACGAGATGATTACGCAGATTCAGGATATCTACAGGATCATTTATCAAAAGGGATACAACAATTCTCAAGCCTTGGAAGTGGTTGAAACCGAGATGCCTGCATCGCGCGAAAGAGATGAAATTCTCCTGTTTATCCGCGACTCCAAGAGAGGGATTATCAAGGGCTATTTCCCTGATTGAAAATAAGACATTTGTAAAAAAAAGGTGGCCGGCAGGTCACCTTTTTTTTGCAAACACCTTGATTATCATGATTTGTATGACTTTTAAAACAAACCCTGGAAGAAACTTTCCTTTGAATATTCCCGGCAACAGCGCCGCGATCAGGCCGTTGGCCGAATCGAGCACATCGTTCACCTCTACTTTTTGCGAAGGGTCGTAAGGAAGAAGGGCTTCACCCAGCAGCATGCCAGGATTCTCCTTGAAATATTCGATTTTTAACCCAATTAGTTTTTCCTGGTAAGTGCAGTAGGTTTCCAGCTTGTTCTTTTCGAATCCCAGCTTCTCCAGGTTGTCAATTTTGGCAGTGGCTTTGTGGTTCATTTCTCATCCTCCTCTTTTTCTGTCAACTGCTCAATAATTCTGTTGATGATAGTTTTTTCAATCCAGCTTTTCCTTAACAAAATGAAGGGCAACAACATCGCCAGGTAAATGCCGGTAACCACCAAAAACCCGGTACCATAACTGTCGAATACCGATCCCAGATAAAATCCCAGGGCGAGACTGAGAAAAAGCAGCATCATGGAAGCCAGCATGGCTATGACCATGGAGGAGAAAAGCGTCGCTGATAATTTAGCGCTCTTTTCATAAATGTCATATTTGAGAAGCCGAATCCTGGCCGAAAGATAGTCGGATACCATCAGCTTTACCTCCTGAAAGAATTGATCATGTTCCATGGTTATTCGGGATTTTCTGTGGTGAGATCAATGTCGATATTCCTGAAATTATCAACTATATCTTTGGCTTTGGCAAAATTCTCTTCAATATCCTGCTTGAGTTTGGCGGCGCCATCTTGCAGATCGGCCATAATCTCCTCTTTTTTGTCGGAGTTGAGAAAATATCCGATGGCAGCACCTATGGCTGCTCCGGCCACAAAAGCCAGCACAATTTTCGTTCCATTATTTTCACTCATGATGGGTCAATATTTATCAGTTATATAACGAATATGGTCGGTAAATTGTTTTATCAGCAAATAATTGAATGAGGGACCATTATTTTAAATGCGCTGGAAGGTTACTCAAAAATAGGAAATAATTCTTTAGTTTTACTCGCAGTTTTTTGTAAGAACAGACATTTTTCAGGTATGAAGATTAATCCGGCGAAGGCTATTCATTCGGTTCATCCAGGTAAGATCATATTGCCCCTGTTGATCGGATTAGGTGTGGCCATTTTTATTTTTTTCAGGGAAGGGACACTTAGTTCCTTTTTAACCATCCAATTTTCGACAACTGTTCTTTTTTTCCTTTTCATGGCTGCCCTGATGATCGTAGCCAGGATTACCGGGTATGTGATCAGGCTTAGGATTTTGTCTGAAAAGAAAATTGGTATAGGAAGTTGCATCAGGATTATCCTTTTGTGGGAATTTTCTACGGCGATTGCCCCTTTTGCCATTGGAGGGACCACGATATCACTTCTTTTCCTCTACAAAGCAGGATTGCCCATCGCGAAGGGTACGGCCATCATATTGGCAGCGCTTTTTTTGGATGAACTCTTTTTTGTTGTGGTTTTTCCAATTGTTGCCTTGCTGGTGGGCTGGGATAGCCTTTTCCAATTGACGAACCACTCCTTTCAGGCAGTAATACTCAACAAATATGTCTATTTTGCCATGGCCGGATACTGTATTATGTTGCTGGTTGTTTTGCTGATCGGTTACAGCCTTTTTTTCAATCAACAGACTTTGAAGAAGTTAATCGTTTCTATCTTTTCCCTTCCGGGGCTTCGCAGGTGGAAAACGGGTGCCATCCACCAGGCAGATGATATCGTAACTGCCTCCAAACATCTCTCCAACAAGCCATTTAAATTTTGGCTGAAAAGTTTTGGCGCTACCGTATTTTCGTGGACTTCCCACCATTTAATTGTCAATTTTCTGATTCTGGCGCTCATCTTTGGCATCAAAGGGGGCAACGAACCTCATGTGGTTACCCTGGTTGAACATGTCAATATTTATGCCCGTCAACTGATAATCTGGATCATGACCAAGGTGATGCCAACACCCGGAGGCACAGGTTTGTCGGAAGTGATTTTCATGGAGTACATGAAGATGTTCATTCCTGCCGGTTTCAACAGCCTGATGACCGTCATCTGGAGACTTTTCAGCTACTATCCTTACCTGTTTATCGGGGCTGTCATTCTTCCATCATGGATCAGGGCCAGTTTCATGGGTCACACGCATGAGGAAATTTCTGATGAGGAGGAGGTTAAATGAGCACAAAGGTCCTTTTTGTGGAAGGGATAGGAGAGGTTCAGCTTGTTCGGAAGTCTTCATTAAAGCGGCTTAGGATATCCGTAAAGTCCACAGGTGAGGTGTTGGTGTCGATTCCCTGGCTATTTTCCTTCTCAAGAGGAGAGGTATTTCTGGAGGAAAAACGGAAGTGGGTGATCAAAACCCAGCAGAAACTCCAAAAACATGGCCTTACCAGGAAACTGCTGGAGCCGGGTTTGCTCTTCTCGACAAGAAATTTTAATTACCATCTCAGTCATGGGAAAAATGAGAAGGTCAAAGTGCAACTAAGGCACGAACAGCGGATTGCAGAGATTAGCTATCCTGAACAGATGTCGCTGGAGGATCCGGAAATACGCAGTAAAATTAAATCTGCGATAGAAGGTGTGCTGAGATATGAGGCCAAAAGATACCTTCCGGGCAGGACCAGGGAGTTGGCCAATCAATTGGGATACACCTTTAAGGCATTGACAATCAAAAATAACAAAACCAATTGGGGAAGCTGCTCCAGACTGAAAAATATCAACCTGAACCTTCACCTGATGCGCCTTCCCGATAGGCTGATCGATTACATTGTGGTGCATGAGCTGGTCCATACCAAAATACCCAACCATAGCGCCTCCTTTAAAGAGCGGTTAAAAGGTCATTTCCCTGATTCAGCAGAACTCGACAAGGCCATTAAAAAATTCAGGCCTGAAATGATCTGATCACATGGAGAGTAAACCGGCCTGATCAGCCAGAGAGGTAAGCAGGTAGGAAAGTATGAAGGCAATCAGCGGGGAAATGAGCCAGATCATCCAGAACTGTTTCACAACTTTTTTGGAAAAGGTCTCTTTCCAGCCAACTTTAGAGACACTAAGGGCAAGAATGGCAAAAGTGTTCAATTGAACCAGCGAAGTGGGGATTCCTCTGGTAAGGGAAGCTGTCAGCAACAAGGATGCCGTAATAAAAGAGATCATAGAAGCTTCTACTTTTCCTATGGGAATAATGGCCATTCCTGTTTTGGACATGAGTTTATGACCAAAAATGGAGCTTCCGATAGCAAATATGGGTGCGATGATCAAGGTGCAGAGGAGCATGATCAAAACAAAATTCTGACTGGTGGGATTTATGTGCAATTCATTGGTAATCATGGATGTTATTGGCCCTGCAGCATTGGCAACATTGTTGGACCCAATGGAGAAAGCAACGTAACAACTGGTGATGATGACAACCCAGTTGAAAAGTTTTTGCCGTTTTTCAGTATTAAAGTAACCAGGATGTTTCAGGTCAAACTTTTTTGAAATTACGTTGGTGATAAAATACATTAGCCCGAATGAGATGATTGGCATGACTACCCAGGTTGGGAGAATTTCGTAGAAGATCTTATGGGTGTTGAGTTGTCCTACATAATGTGCGGGGGCAATCAGCGCTACCACGGTTGTTTGTGCTGTTGATTGGGGAACCCCTACCAAATTTGCAAAAAGCAGTGACAGGGCCACCGAAAACAGAATGATGGTTGTTAGCGTATAGTCTAAACTGACGGCAGGAAGAATCTCTTTCCCAAGTGTTATTGAGGTGTTTTTACCCGCCAGTAAAGCGCCCAGCAAGACAAAGATCCCAAAAAGTCCGGGGATTAGGGACCGGCGAATAATTCCTGATCCGAAGGCTGTCGCAAAGGAAGGGGCAGTTCCGCTCCCTCCCATATTCAGTCCTAAAAACATGGCAACCAGCAGGGGAAGTAATAAACCGGTGAGCATAGAAATGGGAAATTTTTTATCTCGCTAAGATATTTATTAATTTTCAACAATCCTTTTGAAATGTTCGAAAAATAAGCCAAATTTGAACTGTCACCACAACCTGCCAGCATGACAAAATGGAGTCAATTGATCTCTCCCGTACGTTTGGGTTTTGAATTCAGGAAATACGACGAACCGGAGGAGATCCGAACTGCTTTTCAACGGGATTACGACCGCATCATATTCTCTTCCCCATTCAGAAGGTTACAGAACAAGACCCAGGTATTTCCTTTGCCGGGAAGCATCTTTGTGCACAACCGGCTCACCCACTCGCTCGAGGTGGCCAGTGTGGGAAGGTCACTTGGAAATCTTGTGGCGCTTGGACTGGCCAAAAGCGGAGAGGGCACTGATGCGGCCATCCTTTCCGAAATCGGGACCATCGTTTCGACCGCTTGCCTGGCCCACGACATGGGAAATCCGCCATTTGGCCATTCTGGAGAAAATGCGATCTCCAATTTTTTCAGGAAAGGGCAGGGTAAAATTTTACTTGACCGGCTACCGGAAGGACAACAAACCGATTTTACCTGTTTTGATGGGAATGCCAATGCCTTCAGGTTACTCACGCATACTTTCAACGGCAGGCGAGAAGGCGGGTTTGGGCTTACCTACTCCACTTTGGCAGCAGTCGTTAAATATCCCTATGAATCGGTGCTGGCCGGCGACAAACAAAAATTCGGGTTCTTTCAGACAGAGAAAGAACTATTTCATAAAATTGCGCTGCAACTGGGGCTTCTGCAGGGGTCGGATCATCCGATGCGCTTTTCGCGACATCCTTTGGTCTTTCTGGTGGAGGCTGCCGATGACATCTGTTACCAGATCATCGATCTGGAAGATGCCCACAAACTGAAAATCATCACTTCAGCAGATGCGGAACAGATGCTCCTGGCCTTTTTCGATCCAGTCGACGACAAAGATGTCTTGTCGATTATCTTCGACAATCTCACAATTGTGCAGGACAAGAACGAACGGGTAGGATATCTTCGTGCGATGGTTATTGGAAAGCTGGTAAAGGAGTGCGCGGCCATCTTTTTGAAAAACATGGATCGGATTCTTCGGGGCGAGGCAACCCCATCCCTTCTGAAACTGCTGGAAGGCAGCTCCAAAGAGGCCATGGCTGAGATCAAGAAAATCTCCGTATCAAAAATTTACAAGGACCCGGCCGTTATTCAGATCGAAATCGCCGGTTACAAAATCCTGGGAACATTGTTGGATGAGTTTACTCCGGCCATTCTTGACCCGAAGGACCCGCTCTCAGAAAAACTGCTCTCCATCATTCCCCAGCAATACCATCTTCGCAGTGAAGATTTGTACGAGCAATTGCAGACAATCGTCGATTTCGTATCCG
The DNA here is from genome assembly GCA_964358545.1 of uncultured Tangfeifania sp. Classification (GTDB taxonomy): domain Bacteria; phylum Bacteroidota; class Bacteroidia; order Bacteroidales; family Prolixibacteraceae; genus CAINVV01. Next base: position 14,333 of record CAYHQN010000086.1, read on the forward strand.
GGATGACAGATCTTTATGCATTGGACCTTTACCGGAAAATTACAGGGATGAACCTGCCGGGAATGTGATCTAAACAACAAAAGGGAACCACGCGGTTCCCTTTTGTTGTTGACCCGCCAAGGTATACCTGGCAACTTTACCTCGACAGTCACACCTGATCCATTGAAGGCCACACCTGAATCATCGACAGTCACATCTGAACCATCGAAGGTCACACCTGGATCGTTGACAATCACACCTGAACCATCGAAGGTTACACCTGGATCGTTGACAATCACACCTGAACCATCGAAGGTTACGCCTGAATCATCGACAGTCACTTGTCACTTTCAAACTGTCAGATGTCAAAAGGGCATAAAAAAACGTATAGCATCAACAATGACCCGTTAACCCCTTCGGGCCCTGTTTTTACCGGGGATGCTATACGTTATCTTTTCGAACGAGGGGAGAGCTGCCATTCAGCTCCCTCCCTCCCAATGATTTTTCTTACTTATTTTTCCTGCGGCGTTCCCGGTGTTGCGGGCGCATCGGCGTCTTTTTTTGAAATACGCCGTACCCGTTTTTTCAGTTCGGAGAGGGTATATTCCTGTTGTTTTACCGCATCTTTGCCCTGGTATAGGATCTTTCCGGTTCGCAAAATCTCCGTTAACTGACTGTTCAAATCGTTTAGGGTTCCAACATTGCTTTGCACCAACGCTTTTCTGTGCGTGAGAATTTGGTACTGCAACTGCCGGTCGGTATTTAATGAAGCATAAACACTCACCAGTTTAGCCTGCAGGACATCGGTAAAACCTTGTTCGGCAAGCGCTGCTTTGTACGTCTCCACGTTTTTGTTCACGTCTTTCAGTCGGTCCAACACCTTTTCGGGATCGCCGTTATTGATTCCTTTGCGCAACTCAGACAGGCCGAAATCGGCGGCAGAGAGGTTAATGCTGCTCCCGGCCATTTGGAGGTAGCCCCCCAGGTACTTTACATGGTCCTGTAAAACAGTCATACCCGCTGCGAGCCGGTCGGTAATCTTTTTCATTTCGGCGGTTTCCGATTTTGGTGAAACCAATTCTTCAACGGTGGCAATTTTGGATTCGTAAGCGGCCAGATAGGTTTCGCCCAACTTGGGCGAGTAGGTGGTGAAATCGGCCAGGTCGCGTTTAAAACTAATCAGGGAAAACCTGCATATAACAGGTAATTCTTCGTCTTTGCAATTGTAATTGCGGTTAATGTTCAATTTCATTTAGAATAGTTTAAGGGATTAATAATAAATGGATGAGAACTTTATGTAAATTGTCAATTGACAATTATTTAAACGAATAATTCCGGGGTTATTTTGAGTTTTGGATCAGCGGTTTATGGTTATTGTTATGTTGAAAATTGAAAGAGGTCAAAAAAGGAGGTTGAATTCCTTTTTCAATACATTAATACCAAAATGGCACAAGAGGTTACCCAGCCGGCGCGTTTATTTTGTGGGTGTGATTAAAATTTCACGAATGCGTTGAAAAACGCCAATGGGGCGGTATTGGGTGCAGCGATTTGTAATCGCTGAGGAATAAAAAATGCGGTTACAAACCGCATCACCCGGGGGTGCCTTGCACAATTTCCCCTTCAATGGCTTTGATATTTAAAAATAATTGGGTAAGTTTATCGTTCTTATAACCAGCAGCAAACCAACCTCGACATATCCAGATTCAGTGTATAGAAGAAAGTTTGGTGCGTATAAACGAGTTACCACACATTTTAAAAATTGACACATATGAGTTACAAAAACAAAACGTACGTAATTTTTGATGGAGACAATGACATGTGGGCTTATGCCAGAATGAAAGGTTGGAAATCACTTGATAATATAGATTTCGATTTTTCCGATGCACATGATTTAAAACCATTGACAAGTCAAGCACAAAGCGAAGTTTATATTAAACAAAGGCTTGCAGAAAGAATGGCAAATGCAAAGCAGGTGATAGTTTTAATAGGTGGGAGTACCAAAAATTTGTATCGTTTTGTTAGATGGGAATTAGATAAAGCATTATCCAATGAATTACCCATAATCGCTGTTAACTTGAATAACAAGAGAAGTATTGATACAGATTTGTGTCCACCCATTATAAAAAACGAAAATGCCATACACATTCCCTTTCGTATGAAAATAATAAAATATGCATTAGACGATTTTCCACCTTTTCATAAAACATTGGACTTGAGCAAAAAGGAAGATTGGCATTATAAAGATTTAGTATATCAGAGCTTAGATTTAACAGATTAGAAAAAATGAAACGAACACAATTTGATAGAGAGTTTATAGGTCCTGATTCCTATGAATGTTTCAATAATCTTTCAAAATTATGTCAAAAACGTTATTTGAGAAATGTAGGGATTCAATTAGTCCTTTTACTTTTAATCTCTATAATTGCTTCTATACCAGAGCTTAGTGCAATTCATGAAAAGCTGAAGCATTTTATTCAACTATCACTTATTATTATAGTACTAATTTTGATGGTTGTGCAATTCAAGTCTAATTTCATGGATGGATGGCAGAAAACTCGATTTTTAGCAGAGAGCATTCTAAGCCAAGCATGGCTTCTATTTTTCCGAATTAATAAATATAATGATGAAATCAACAGTTCATTATCAGTATTCCAGGATAGAGTTAAGTCGATGAAATCTGAGATAAATATTACTGAATTTCTTAAGTTTTCTTCTCCAATTTCAAATGACAATGATAACCCAAAATGGATTATTGAAAATTTCACATTAACTAATTCAGAGAAAATTGAATTTTATATTAAGCATAGGTTAAACGACCAAGAAAAGTATTACTATAAGAAAACATTATACAATACACGCAAGGGTGAATTATTCTTTTGGTTAGGGATTTCTTCAATGGGGATTGGTGCTATATTGACAATACTTACGATTATTGACATAATTCCAAACTTTGCATATCTTGGTTTATTCACAACTCTATCTGCTGCAATCTTTTCTTGGAAACAAACTAAACGATTTGAAGAGTTGAGTTCTACATACAGCGTTGCTATTGATGAATTAAAGGATTTTAAGAAAAAACTACTATTGAATCCAACCGAAGATAGAACAAAGGAAATAATATATGATGTTGAAAAATCAATAAGCAGAGAACATAAATTATGGATTTCAAAAATTAGTGACTAATGGCATTTATTACATTTAACGACCTACAAAGTCAAAATATTACTAAGGCATTTTCAGCTAATGAAAGTCTTAGATCAGGTGAAAAATTTGAAAAACAGATATTTTTATCTTACAGACGAAAAGATAGTCAGTATGTTAAACCTATTGTTGAAATTCTTAAAAGAATAGGTGCGAAAATCTATATAGATTATTTAGATGAGAGCTTACCAGAAAAGCCTAATACCGAAACCGCAGCAATCTTAAGAGATCGAATCCAAAAATCAGACAAATTCATTTTAATGGCTACTCCTAACTCATCAGAATCTAAATGGATTCCATGGGAACTTGGTTTAGGTGATGGATTTGTAAAATACAATAATGTTGCAATTATGCCTATTACGAGATATAGCAATGATTGGGAAGAGCAAGAATATTACTCGATTTATGGATACATAAGAAAGGCAAATAGTACAGATGGTTCAAAGTCCGATTTTGCCATCTTTTATCCCGATGGTAGTGCTGAATGGTTACTAAATTGGATAAGGAAATAAAAACGTGTGGTGACAAAAACTATATGTTAATTGGGGTTTCCGCGGTGCGCGAGCAGTAGGGTTTCTCATTAACTTTTGTGATACGCGGACAGGACAACGCCCACAATTCCACTATTGCATATAGTTTCTATTGTCTTGTTTCATGCAACATAAAGATGCAAAATGCACAGATTTGAAGAATATAGAATAAAGAAAGGTCAATTGACTTCAAGCAAAGTAGAAATCCCAATTGATTTTGGATTAATCTTTAATGAAGATGGCATTTTAGTTTTAGATCTTTATGTCTCTGAAAGTTTTAACCTTTCAGAATTTTTGATTAAAATTCATAGAGTAGATAGAAATCAAAATTATGGAATTGAATGCTTTACAGAGGATAACAATAAATTATATTTAGACACTTTACGTTTTTCAAATATTACACCTCATATTTCAAAAGTAAAAATGGTCTGTTATGGACAAATGAAGCATGTCAAAATTAACAATCAACCAGAACAGTACATCGACGAAAATCCAAAATTGCACTATCTAGAACTAGAAGGTCTTAAAATGGAGTTCAATGATCATACAAAGGAATTTAGAGAAAGGAGAGGAAGACCAATCGAAGATTTAGCTAATTTTAAAAGAGACCATACTTATTCCATACTTCGATTTGGAAATTGTTCTTATAACCAATTGTTTTATCAGGCAACTGATTCAGAAAATATAATTGTTGAATTTCCAAATGACTCAAACGATACATTATCTTATGAAAAATTTTGCGAAATAAGACACGACTATATTTCAGCTTTATCCTTCTTGAATGGAGCTACTGTAAGAATAAGAAAAGAATGTACTGGTTCTTACTATTCACTTGGAAAAATTGACTCGGAAATTGTTATTACTTACTCTTTCAGTCAATTAAACCACAAAAAATTTAGTAAATACTTACCAATTAATAATCCTTTCAATATAAGTGATAGAATCTTAAGAAAATTCTTTGATTTATGCTTTGACAGTTTTGTTGACTGGAACAAAAAGATTGATTTAAATACTATTATTTACTTTCTGAGCAATTCTGTACAAACTAAAAGCATAGATGAAAGAATTTTTATTCAAATGATTGCATTTGAAAGACTTACAACCAAGTATGCTGAATATCTAGGAGAGAAAGAAGAATTTTCACCAAGTCAAAAAGATTTTGAACCGATTAAAAAAAAGTTATTTCAAGTCATTGATGAACATAAGTTAGATTTCGGAGATGCATTTGAAATAGTAAAAAGTAAAATTGGTAATTTGAATCAAATCAAGAGATTTTCTACCAAAGAAAAGATGTACAAATTAATACAAGACGTTAAGATCCCAATTAATCCCAAAATTGAGAACCTAATTGATATTGTCCGCAATAAAACAATCCACCAGGGAGATATTGGTTCTGGAAATGAGGGTGTTGTAAATTATTACTTATTGGATGAACTAATTAG
>CAYHQN010000087.1:0-18850 GCA_964358545.1 uncultured Tangfeifania sp.
AGAAAAAAGTGCGCCGCGAAAGAATGGGACACATTTCAATCGTCGTGCCTGTTGTTCAAATCAGGTACTTCAAGTCTCTGACAAACAAGATCGGTTACCTGCTCGGCCTGCCGACCAAGAAACTTGATTCAATCATCTATTACGAACGATATGTCGTTATCAATGCGGGGATTAAACGCAATGATGGCGTTAAATACCTCGATTTCCTAACGGAAGAAGAGTACATTGATATTGTCGATTCGCTGCCCAAAGAAAATCAACAGCTGGATGACGACCATCCTGATAAGTTCATTGCCGATATGGGCGCCGAGGCATTGTACAAACTGCTTTCCAGGCTCGACCTGGATGAACTCTCTTACGATCTGCGTAACAAAGCAGGCAACGAAGGTTCTCAGCAGCGTAAAAGTGAGGCGCTGAAACGTTTGCAGGTTGTTGAAGCTTTCCGTTCTTCCAAGGTGAGAAATCAGCCTGAATGGATGATCGTGAAGGTCGTTCCGGTAATTCCACCGGATCTTCGTCCTTTGGTTCCATTGGATGGCGGGCGTTTTGCCACTTCCGACCTGAATGACCTCTACCGCAGGGTAATCATTCGCAACAATCGTCTGAAAAGACTGATTGAAATCAAAGCTCCGGAAGTAATTCTTCGTAACGAAAAACGGATGTTGCAGGAGGCTGTCGACTCATTGTTCGACAACAGCCGCAAATCCAATGCCGTTAAAACAGACAACAACCGTGCGCTGAAATCACTCTCTGACTCACTGAAAGGTAAGCAGGGTCGTTTCCGTCAGAACTTGCTCGGTAAACGTGTTGACTACTCAGCACGTTCGGTCATTGTTGTAGGTCCAAACCTTAAAATTCATGAATGCGGTATTCCAAAAGAGATGGCCGCAGAATTGTATAAGCCGTTTGTAATCCGCAAGCTCATCGAGCGCGGCATTGTTAAAACGGTTAAATCAGCCAAAAAGATTGTCGATCGCAAGGATCCTGTTGTTTGGGATATCCTGGAGAACGTGATGAAAGGACACCCTGTTCTCCTGAACCGGGCTCCTACTTTGCACAGGCTTTCTATTCAGGCTTTCCAGCCGGTTTTAGTTGAAGGGAAAGCAATTCGTCTGCATCCGCTCGTTTGTACCGGTTTCAACGCCGACTTCGACGGAGACCAAATGGCGGTGCACCTTCCACTTGGAAATGCTGCCATTCTTGAGGCACAGCTTCTGATGCTCTCCTCCCACAACCTTTTGAATCCGGCCAACGGCGCACCGATCACGGTTCCTTCTCAGGACATGGTTCTTGGTTTGTATTACATGACCAAACACCGCAAAGGGGCCAAAGGCGAGGGACTCTCTTTTTATTCGCCAGAAGAAGCGATCATCGCTTACAACGAAGGCAAAGTTGACATGCATACCATCGTTAACTGTAAAGTCCTTGATCTGGATGAGAACGGAGAATCAAAATTAATGACCATAGAGACTACGGTTGGTCGTATCCTGTTCAATGAATTCGTACCAAAAGAGGCCGGTTATCTCAATAAATTGATGACCAAGAAGGCCCTGCGTGATATTATTGCTGATATTCTGAAAAGGACAAACAACGCTATCACAGCACAGTTTTTGGACGACATCAAAGATCTTGGATACAAGATGGCATACCGTGGAGGTCTTTCTTTCAACCTGGATGATGTTATTATCCCGGAAGGAAAAACCGAAATGGTTGAAGAGGGATATGCTGGTGTCGAAGAAATTTCGAACAACTACAACATGGGTTTCATCACCAACAACGAAAGGTACAACGGTGTGATCGATATCTGGACACACGTAAATGCCAAGTTGACCCAGAATGTGATGAAAACCATCAGTACAGATAAACAGGGATTCAACTCTATTTACATGATGTTGGACTCCGGGGCCCGTGGTTCCAAAGAGCAAATCCGCCAGTTGTGCGGTATGCGCGGATTGATGGCTAAACCCCAGAAATCAGGATCTACAGGATCACAAATTATTGAAAACCCAATCCTTGCTAACTTCAAGGAGGGTCTTTCGGTACTTGAATACTTTATCTCCACCCACGGTGCCCGTAAAGGTTTGGCCGATACGGCGCTTAAGACGGCTGACGCAGGATACCTGACCCGTCGTCTTGTAGACGTTGCGCAGGATGTAATTATCAACGAACCCGATTGCGGAACACTTCGCGGTTTGATCGCTTCAGCATTGAAAAACAATGAAGAGGTTGTGGCCTCCTTGTCTGAAAGAATCCTGGGCCGTACCACTGTCCATGATATCTACCATCCGATGACAGGGAAACTGATCGTTCATTCAGGCGAGCAGATTACAGAAGAGATTGCTGCCGTTATTGAAGACTCCCCAATCGAAAGGGTCGAGATACGTTCGGTACTTACCTGTGAAGCCGAGAATGGTGTTTGCGGAAAATGTTACGGACGGAACCTGGCAACCGGTAAAATGGTACAAATGGGCGAGGCAGTCGGTGTGATTGCTGCGCAGTCCATCGGTGAGCCTGGAACGCAGTTGACACTTCGTACATTCCACGTAGGGGGTATCGCTGGTAACGTTTCCACTCAATCTACCGTAATTTCCCGTTACGACGGTATTGCCGAAATTGAAGAGTTGCGTACAGTAGAGTGGACCGATGAAAAGGGCGAAAAAGTTGATATTGTGGTCAGTCGTTTGGCTGAGTTGAAGATTCTGGACAAAAACACCGGAATCCCTCTTTCTACACACTCAATGCCTTACGGATCGAAACTATTCATCCAAAACGGCTCGGAAATCAAGAAAGATTCAGTCGTTTGTGAGTGGGATCCTTACAACGGGGTTATCATCACTGAGTTTAACGGAAGGGTTAACTTCCAGGACTTCATCGATGGTACAACCTACCGTGAAGAGTCTGACGAGCAAACAGGTTACCGCGAAAAAGTAGTTATTGAGACCAGGGATAAAACCAAGAACCCGACATTGCGTATTCTCAATGAGAACGGCGATGACATCAGGTTGTACAACCTTCCAGTTGGTGGTCACATCAGCGTGGACGAAGGTCAGATGGTGAATGCCGGAGATGTATTGGTGAAAATTCCAAGAGCATCCGGGAAAGCCGGTGACATCACCGGTGGTCTTCCAAGGGTAACAGAACTCTTCGAAGCACGTAACCCATCCAATCCTGCGGTTGTTTCCGAGATCGACGGAGAAGTATCACTTGGCAAAATCAAACGGGGTAACCGCGAGATTACCATTACTTCACGTACCGGAGAGCAGAAGAAATACCTTGTACCGCTTTCCCGCCAGATTCTGGTCCAGGAAAACGATTATGTTCGTGCAGGTATCGCTTTATCGGATGGTGCCACCACGCCTTCTGATATCCTGGCCATCAAAGGCCCTACCAAAGTTCAGGAGTATATCGTGAACGAGGTACAGGATGTATACCGGATGCAGGGGGTGAAGATCAACGACAAGCATTTCGAAGTGATTGTTCGCCAGATGATGCGCAAGGTTGAGATCGTTGATCAGGGTGATACCCGTTTTCTTGAGAAGCAAATTATTGACAAGGGCGAGTTCAACGTCGAAAATGATTGGGTATTCGGCAAGAAGATCGTCACTGATCCGGGAGATTCTGAGAATTTGAAGGCAGGTCAGATTATTACTGCCCGTCGTTTAAGGGATGAAAATTCAATGCTGAAACGCCGTGATAAAAAGGTGGTTGAAGCGAGAGATTCAGTGCCGGCGACATCAAGTCAGGTCCTTCAGGGAATAACCAGGGCTTCGCTTCAAACGAAGTCGTGGATGTCGGCAGCCTCGTTCCAGGAAACTACCAAAGTATTGAACGAAGCTGCTATCAACGGCAAGGTCGATTACCTTGAAGGTTTGAAGGAGAACGTTATTTGCGGACACCTGATCCCTGCCGGTACCGGCAACCCAATGTTCAGAAATATCGTGGTTGGTTCAAAAGATGAATATGATCGTCTGATCGACCACAAGAAATACGAAACAGTAGAAGAAGAGGAGTAATCTTAAAAAGTTCAGGATGCAGGACGACAATCAAAATCAGCTTAACATCGAACTGAGCGAAGAGGTGGCACAGGGAACCTATTCCAATCTGGCCATCATCACGCACTCACCTTCTGAGTTTGTACTGGATTTTGTCAGGGTGGTACCAGGAGTGCCCAAAGCCCAGGTGAAATCGAGGATCATTCTCACGCCTGATCATGCCAAAAGGCTGATGAAGGCGCTGCAGGAGAACCTCCAGAAATACGAAGCGATCTACGGACCGATTCAGATCCAAGGAGGATATGAACCTTTTCCATCTACACCTTTTGGTCCGCCGAAAGGTCAGGCATAAAAAAATCCCCTTCGAGAATTCGAGGGGGATTTTTTTTATAATAACTTTTCCAAAGTTGGATCCATCGCTGATAACTTTTCCAAAGTTGGATCCTTCGCTCATTCCCTCATCAAAGGTTGCAACTTTGGAAAAGTTGTTCGCTAATGATGAAACTTTGGAAAAGTTGATAGAATAAATAATTAAAGATCGCAATCGGTAGTAAAATCATCCAGGGAATGCCGGTGCATCTCTTTAAAAGATTCCAACCCATCAGTCATTGTCAAGAGTTTGCTGACTTCTGTCAAATCACAAACTCCGCCAACAATATCGCTATACGAACTGTATTCCCAATCTTGATATTTTTCGCGAAAGCCATGGTGAATGGGGTTCCGGTGAGTATAAACAATTGCATTCAGAAAGTAGATTTTATCGGATATTGGTTCACGTTTAAAATTCTTGATGAACAATGATCCCTTGCGGTGATATACTTTGTTGAAGGACTGCGTGTAGCAGCTAAAAAGATTCGCGAATTGTTTCGATAAATATTTTTCGATTTCGCGATCGCTGATTTTAATAACTTTTCCAAAGTTCGATACTTTGCTCATTCCTTTATCAACGCTAATAACTTTTCCAAAGTTGGATCCATCGCTAATAACTTTTCCAAAGTTGGATCCATCGCTAATAACTTTTCCAAAGTTGGATACTTGGCTCATTTCCGTATCAAAGGATGAAACTTTGGAAAAGTTGTATCTAATCGACGGGTCGTTATTAATACGTATCAGCGCTTCTATCGTCTCGCGTTTTCGAATCCGTACCACCAGATGAAAATGGTTTGGCATCAAGCAGTAAGCATAAGTCTCAGCAATAGGAGAGATAAATAAACGATACTTTTCCAGAAAATATACAAAGTTTGCTTCTATCCGAAATATATTCTCAAACCCATTGGCATGGTTGAAAATATGGTAGCTTCTGTCAGGCTGCAAAGGTTCCATCAATTATTCATATTACTGCGTCAATAATAAAGATACAGAAATTGCACCTAAATTTCAAATTTCATTTTCTCATTTTACTATAAAACGCAGAAAAGAAATCCATTTACCAAGTCTGGTTGAACCTGGATGAGTTGTAAACAGCTACTATTTTTTCAGTTTATCCAAACATGAGCTACAAACTGTCCCAACCGGAATTGATTCGTCCAAACAAGAGCTGTAAATTACTCCAAACGCCATCGCCCACCCTAATATGCGGTGCAAAAAATCCCAAACACCATCGCCCACCCGAGCAGGATGTGCAATCAACCCCAAAGGCCACCGCCCACAAATACTAAGCCGATCTGCTGGAGCGGCGCACTTCCACTAAAACGGATGGAGCGGCCCCCCCCGTATAAAATCGTTCGCGATATATTGCAATGGACAAACCCGCCAAGCCTTGTTTAAAAAGGTTAGCAGGTTTGTAGTTTAGAAATAGAAAGATTGATCCGCTGGTGGTTGAGTTTCATTATTAAGCTACATGAATGTCAAGAAAATTGTTCCCATCAACAATAATCTTAAAGTATTTTTTTGATTACTTTTATTGCTGCCAACAATATGAACCTGAACCTATACAGCCCCCGTTAGTTGGATATGTATGGATTTATTGTACATATAAACGTTGTAAACCAGTTTAAAAAAGAAACAGATGAAAGTAATACTAAGTAGAAAAGGAATGGATTCTGAGAATGGAGGGATTCCAAGTCCAATTATTCAATCCAAACATGGATACTGGAAATTTTACTCACTACCTATTCCAACAGAAAATTCAGATATAAGATACGATGAATTATACCTCTTTGATGACGTTAAAGTATCAAATTTTATTGGAGACTTAGGGCTAAAATCAAGAAAATATGAATTCTGCCACCTTGACCCCGACATTAGAGAATCGTATCTTAAACAGAGACCAATTGGTTGGAAAAGGTGTTTTGGACAGGTTAAAAGTGCCCAAACTCACTTGGAAAATCACCAAATTGGTATTGGAGATGTCTTTTTGTTTTTTGGATGGTTTAAGAAAGCAGAGTTTAAAAATGGAAAGTTTCAATATATTGCAGACAAAGATTATCCTAATGGATTTCATGCGATTTACAGTTACCTTCAGATAAATGAGATTTATAAACCGAACACGCAGAAAATACCCGCTTGGCTGAATTATCATCCACATGTTAAATATAAAAATGAGTCCGAATTTAAAAATGCTAATAACACAATCTATGTAGCCAAAGAATTGATTAATTATCCGAAGCATTTTAATAAAAATGGTTCAATATCATTTGTATTTTCAGAGGATTTAATATTAACTAAGAAAGGACAGCCGAATAGAACTTTGTGGGAGTTACCAATAGAACTGCATCCGAACAGTGGAGTGAAACTTTCTTATAATGAAAGTGATAGATGGGAAGTTGAAAATAATAAAGCGATTTTAAAGTCCGCATCAAAAGGTCAAGAATTTGTATTTAGTGACGTGGAAGCAAACGTTGAGAAATGGTGTATTGAGCTAATAAAAATGCATTCAGTTACAGACTAAATAATCCGGTTTACAATAGCAGCTACCAGCAAGTCGGATTTCGGTGCTTCGTTGACAGAAAATTAGCAAATTGAAAAGCAGTTCTTCGTAGGAAAATCATCGGGAAACTCCCGCCTTGCGTGTAGCTGTACGCTGATAACTTTTCCAAAGTTGGATAAGTTGCTCATGCCCTTATCAACGATGACAACTTTTCCAAAGTTGGATACTTTGTTCATTCTATTATCAAAGGATGAAACTTTGGAAAAGTTTTTGACGATTGGAAAAGTTCAACGTTATTTCGAGATCTTCGCAACTGCTTCACAAATCACCGAAACCTTATTGGTTGAAATCACATCAATTCCAGCTTTGATGGCCTTTTGATAGGATTCAACATTCATATCCTCCCCAAATCCATCCGAGAAAATTTTCACTTCTTTGGCATGGGCTTTGTCAATCAGCTCCTTGGATAAATCTTTCCAATTTGTATCAAGAGCATAGGGATGATAGGTATCGATCATCCGGTCCAGGTCCTGCGGACTGTGCAGACCAGGTAGCATCCTTGCATTTGGAGCTAAACTACGGATTTGGCCGATTTGCTGTTCGTTTACATAGAAAACTGATCCTTCCAGTAACTTGTATTTACTCAGTGCCCCGATCAAAACCGGAATGTTGATATCCTTACAGTCGACGTAGAAGTAGGTTTTGTGTCGGGACTTTTCATTGTGGTCGGCCAGTAGTATGCATGACTCTTCCAGTGTTGGTATTTTTTCTGTTGCAAAGAATGGATCAAACCATGATCCGGCCGAGAGTGCACGTGCCTCATTGAAATTGAGTTCTTTCAATGGACCCCTCCCACTGGTGGTCCGGTTCAGGTTCCCATCGTGCAGGATAACTGATTTGCCGTCTTTCGTCTGTCGGACATCCATTTCTATGTAATCCACCTCAAGATCCAGTGCAATTTGCATGGATGCCAATGTGTTTTCAGGGGCAAATTCATTGGCGGCGCGATGCACTGCGATGCCAACAACCGGGATTTTAGTTGTCCGGAATTTCATCATTTCTGCCTTCGTTTTTGCATATTCAGGCTTGGACGCGAGATAGTCAGAAAGTTTTTGAGGAAGTTTGGATTCGATGCTTTTCCAGGAAGCAAAACTGTTCCCAACAAGGAAAAGAGAACAAACGATCATTGTTAATAGACGTTTCATGTAGTAGTAATTGAGTTTTGAGTTATGAGTTATAAGTTATGAGATTTTAAAGTGCTGCAAATCAAAATAATATCTTTTTAATTTTCACATTTTCACATTTTCACATTTCAGTTGATATACATTGCCTTAAAATCACTCGGCGTCATGTTCGTTCCAGTTTTGAACTGCCGGTTGAAATTGGAAATATTGTTAAATCCTGATTCAATACAGATTTGTGAAATGGGAATTCGGTTCTCGATCAGCAATTTTTTTGCATGGCATACCCTCAATTCGTTGAGGAATGTCATAAAGGTCTTCTTGGTACTTTTCTTGAAATATTTGCAGAAGGCGTGTGGTGTCATGTTGGCAATTTGGGCTACATCTTCAATCTGCAAAGGAGAATGAAAATTCTTGATCACAAAATGGTGCACTTTTTGGAGCCTGACAAAGGAAGGGCTATTGGCATCGAGAAATGGTGTGCCGGATGAAAATTCTTCAGTAAGTAACTTTCTGGATTCTGCTTTTGCCAGTTCAGCCAAAATCCCGAGCATCAGGATGATCCGAAGTGGCCCCGCCGATTTTGTCAACTCCTCCATCATGCGTGGTATTGGACCATCTATGGCATTTGGAAATGCCAGTCCTGCGTTTGATTTTCGCAGTAAATCCATGATGGGAATCATCTCCTGGACGGAGAAAAATTTGTCTCCCAAAAAATCTTCAGCAAAGAGAACGACAATGGCCTTTGCCTGCATCAGGTCAGACTGATCGTGAATAGCATCATTTTTCCAGTAATGGGGAATATTGGGGCCAAGAAGGATAAGATCTCCTCCCTGGAAATTTTCGATGGTGTCGCCAACAAATCTTTTCCCTTTGCTTTCGATCACATATTTTAATTCATACTCAGGGTGAAAATGATATTCCGAATGAAACCGAGGTAATATTAACCTTGTGGTTAAAAATGACGAACCCTCACTTAGCAGTATCTTTTGGTAGGTTGCTTTCATGTGTGGTATATTATTGTTTATTAGCAGTGATTTCGTAGTAATATATTGACAAAATTATATTAATCTATGATAATTCGGCATTAAATGGGAATAATATAAAAATTTAAGTTTGTAGGGTGTAGAGTTAAGAATGTAGAACTTAAGCAAACAATCGAACGAATGAAGAAAGTTGCGATTTTGGGTTTTGGGTTTATGGGGAGGACCCATGCCGAAAATATTCTCAAGAATAGCGATTTGGATTTGGTTGCAATCGTTGACAAGAATTCCACAGCTGTTGAAGAGAAGTTATTATCCCAGACCGGTAATTTTGCCACAGGAGGAATAGATCGGGATCAAATTTCTCAGATTAGAAGGTATAGTAGTCTTGACGACTGTCTTGAATTTGAAGAGTTGGATGCTGTCCATATCTGTGTTCACACAGATCTTCACTATGAAATGACTAGGAAAGTGTTGCTCCACGGAAAACACGTTTTTCTGGAGAAACCTTTTTGTCTGAACATGCAGCAGGCAGAAGAGTTGATCAGACTTGCCAAAGAAAAGGAGCGAATACTGATGATTGGCCATGTTGTCAGGTTCATGCCGCCTTATCAAAAACTTAAGCAGTGGATCGACAATGGAAAATATGGTGCCCTCAAATTTCTATCCATGTCAAGGTTCTCAGGCGTACCCGCCTGGGGTGAGTGGATGGATCGCAGAACCTCATACGGATCATCCGGAGGTGCCCTCTTTGATCTGCTTATTCATGATATTGATTACGTCAACTATATCCTTGGAAAGCCGGGGAGTATCAAATGTGATTATCTTCCGGGGCTGCTGAGTAAACATGATTACATCAGCGCGATGTGGAATTATTTCGATAAAGATATCCATGTTAAGATTGAGGGAGGGAACATCTTTCACTCATCATTCCCTTTCCAGGCGGGCTACATGGCAAATTTCGAGAAAGCGAGTGTGCAGTTTTCAACTGTAAAAGGCGATGTGATACAAGTGGCAACTGATTCGAATGTTGAAGAAATCCCATCTGGTCCGGCCGGAGAGGGGTTCTACAATGAGATTGCCTATTTTGCACAATGTATCAATCACAACAGGCCACCCGTCGAATGTTTGCCCGAGTCCTCGCTTCAGACTATACAACTATGCTACGATCACTTATAACGAATTAACAGATGAAGAATTTAGCGATTAACGGGGGACCAAAAACAGTCGGGAGAGATTTCGATTGGCCTCTTTACGACGAGACCGACATCAAAAGTGTGGCGGATATCGTTCGGAGTGGCAACTGGGGAAATCCTGATTGCGGGGGAGAAGTGGCTATCTTTGAAAAGGAATTTGCAGCCTTTTGCGGAACGAAATATGCGCTTACCTGTGTAAATGGATCGGTTGCCCTGCGCTTGGCGCTAATTGCCTGTGGCGTAAAACCCGGTGACGAGGTGATTGTTCCGCCATATACCTTTATTGCTACTGCTTCTATCGTCATTGAAGCCAACTGTGTCCCCGTTTTTGTAGACATTGATCCACGAACCTACAACCTGGATGCTTCAAAAATTGAAGCAGCGATTACACCAAGAACAAAGGCGATCATCCCTGTCCATTTTGCAGGTATGGCTTGTGAGATGGATCAGATTATTTCCATCGCCAAAAATCATGGATTAAGGGTGATAGAAGATGCCTGCCATGGTCATGGAGCGGAATATAAAGGGAAAAAACTTGGGTCAATTGGTGATGCCGGTTGCTTTAGTTTTCAATCTTCCAAGAATCTTACCAGCGGTGAAGGCGGTATCGTGGTAACCAACGATGATGGCCTGTACCAAATGATGAATTCGCTTCGCAATGTCGGACGTGTTGAAGGTGGGGCCTGGTACGAACACCACATTGCCGGGTGCAACTACAGGATCACACAGTTACAGGCAGTATTGTTGTCCAGTCAGCTGAAAAGGCTGGAAGGGCAGACTGCTATACGGCATGCAAATGGCACTTATCTCAATGAATTGCTATCCCAAATTGATGGGATAACGCCGCTCACCAGGGGTCTGGGGGAGACGGTTCACTGTTACCACATCTATATTTTCAAGTACGATCGGGCAAAATTCAACGGACTTTCAAAAGTGGATTTTGCGAAGATGCTGGCTGCAGAGGGAGTACCCTGTTTCATGGGTTATCCCGAGCCATTGTACAAACAACCACTGTTTCAGAAGAAAAACTTCATGTGTTATGCTATTCCTGAGACGGTAGACTATTCAAAGGTCCAATGTCCGGTTACGGAAAAAGCCTGTTACCACGAAGCCGTCTGGATCATGCAGCATGCTATGCTTGGTTCAAGAAAAGAGATGGAACTCTTCGCTTCGGCCATTGTGAAAATTAAAAAGTCAACATACAATAAATAAGTACTCTTACGAATTTCAAAAAAAGTCAGCCAACGATTTGTATTTTTCAACTACTACTATTTCTACAGGTCTGTGTTTCTGACCATGCAAGGGGTTGTTCTTTAAGGACAACCCCTTTTCACAGATGAAAACGGACAGAATGGATTGGTTACTGCGAGGAAGCATTACAAATCCAAACACAATCCCAAAGCGTTTGTCTATACTTCTTCGTAAGTCGTATCCACAGTATTTCCGGCATTTGTTCCCTTAGGCATTTTCCTTAATCTCCAGGCCATGGTTAGTTCCAGGATTCCATAGGCTACTAAAATTGCGCCAAAAAATTTGAGAATATTTTCGGTGCTTTCGATGGGGTGAACAAAAAGAAAGGCGCCTCCGGAGATCATGACGAAGCCAAAAGCCAGATAGATCCACGACCAGATGGACTTTGAGAGAGTTCCCAAAGCTCCAAGAAACATCATCAATCCGAGAAATAAGATGATGATCCCAAAGAAGAATCCAAAAATCTTCACGATGGCCATCGGCTGGAGTAAAAAGAGCATTCCCCAGAGAATATTGAAAAATCCCTGAAACGAGCTGTTGAAACCCATTCCTTTGGAATTTTTGCGTCCGGAGAATAACATACTGAAAATTCCGCTAAGCAGGATCATTCCTCCTACCGTCATTATCACCGATTTAAGGGTTATGCCCGGCATGGCCAAAATGATTACCCCGATGGCAATGGTAAGGATCCCACGGATAAAGGAATTTTTGGGAGAGGGAAGGAAAAAAAGTCTCATGATCGTATGATTAAAGATTTGAGCAAAACAATATTAGCATTTATTTGGGAAGAAATGGTTAAAATACCACAACTTTAAGATGCGTTTATTCGCTAACTTTCCGCCAACAAATCTACAGGCAATGAGAAATATATCCAAATATTACTTCCTGATGGCACTAGGATTCATCGGGTTGTTATCCTACCCGAATGGCAAAGCATGCGGACAGGAGGTTAAGAAATATACGAAGTATGTCAACCCATTTTTGGGGACAGATTTTTTCGGGCATACCTACCCCGGGGCGTCTTTGCCTTTTGCCATGGTGCATGTCAGTCCTGATTGCAATACTTCAGGTTGGACCTACAGTGCAGGATACACCTATTCAGACCAGTCCATCATCGGTTTTAGCCATACCCATTTCAGCGGAACGGGAATGGTGAGTGGCGGGGATATATTGCTGCAACCCATTGTTTCTGACAGGTTGAAAATCGTCCCCGGCACCATCGAAAAACCGGAAGAGGGATACCGTTCCAGATTTGATCACAAGGATGAAGTTGCCTCACCCGGGTTTTATTCGGTATATCTGAAAGACAATCAGGTAAAAGTTGAATTAACAGCAACGCAAAGGGCTGCCATGCATCGGTATACCTTCCCGGCTACGTTGAATGCAAGGGTAATACTTGACATTGGACATCAGATTGGCTCCACACCTTCGACTGGTCATTCGAGGGTCGATATTGTGAATGACCACCAGATAGAGGGTTGCAAAAGCACTGAGCGCGGGAATATCTATTTTGCAGCAGAGTTCAGTAAGCCCTTCGAATACTATGGAACATTCGATGCTACCTACAAAACGCCCGAATCAGGTGGCAGTATTTTCCCCTACAAAAACAGCGAGGTCGGAGATAAAATAGGAGCTTTCGTGACCTTTCAAACCAATTCTAAAGAGCAGGTTCTGGTTAAAATTGCCTTGTCCTACATTGATGTCGAAGGAGCTCGAAAGAATTTGAAGAAGGAGATGCCTGATTTTGATTTTGACCGGATCCGGGACGATGCTGATAAGATTTGGAACAAAGAGCTTTCAAAGATTGAAATATCCGGAACGACAGAGAAGAAGATGGAGATATTCTACACATCAGTTTACCACTCCCTGCTTGCACAATATATTTCACAGGATGTTGACGGCAGGTATTTTGGAATGGACGGTAAGGTGCACAAGGCGGAGGGATATGATTTTTATGGATCGTTCTCCTGTTGGGATACCTATCGTTCGCAACATCCGTTCTTAACCCTTGTGGCTCCGGAGCATGTCAACGATTTCCTGAAGTCGATCGCTGCCAAAGCCAAAGATTTTGGCTGGTTGCCTGCCCAGCATTTTTTGAATGTTTATGGTGAAGGAATGGTAGGAGACCATCTCATTCCCATTGTAGTTGATGCTTACATGAAGGGATTTCGTGATTTTGATGCAGAATCCGTCTACCAGGCCATGCGAATAAAAGCCCTGGAACTTCCTAAACCTCCGGTCCCTGCCAGTGCTGCCCGATCGGGACTGGAATATTATCTGAAGCTGGGATACGCACCCATCGACAAGGTAACCGAGGCAGTACCAAATACCCTTGAGCTGGCATACGATGATTGGTGCATTGCTCAGATGGCCAAAGCGTTGGGGAAAAATTCAGATTATGATCTGTTTATGAAACGGGCAATGAATTACAAGAATGTGTGGGATGGAACCGTTGGTTTTATGCGGCCCAAAAAAGCCGATGGAACTTTCCTGGAGGCTCTCAATGGTCGCGAACAGGTTATTGACACCATTGGGAAACATACATACTACAGGTACTTCGATCCGCTTCTTGTTGGCAGGCGTCCTTCCAGACATTACACCGAATCCAATGCCTGGCAATACATCTGGTCGGTACAGCATGATGTGAAAGGATTGATTGATCTGTTTGGAAGCAACAAGAAATTCAACGAAAAGCTGGATCAATTTTTCACAATGGATCCCAATATCACACCTCCCAAATATGTGGGTGTTGTAGGAACTATTGGTCAGTATGTTCATGGTAATCAACCTTCTCACCACGTAACCTATTTGTACAACTATTCGGGTGAACCCTGGAAAACGCAGGAGCGGGTTCGTCAGGTTTGTGAGCAACTCTATAAATCAGGCCCGGGTGGATTATGCGGAAATGAGGACATGGGATCACTCTCATCTTGGTATGCAATGAGTGCCATGGGAATTTACGCAGTGACACCAGGTGAGCCCGTTTACAACATTGGTTCCCCACTGTTTGAAAAGGTAGTGCTTCATTTGCCGGGAAATAAGAGTTTCGTCATTCAGGCCAGGAATAATACATCCGAAAACAAATATATCCAGTCAGCCACATTGAACGGATCCAACTTCAACAGACCCTGGATAATGCATGAAGAGATTGTCAAAGGAGGATCGCTTGTTTTCGAAATGGGTGCCGAACCCAACAAAAAATGGGGAAACCTTTCTCCTCCGCCTTCTATGAGCAAATAAATAATAAAAAATCATTCTAAATTATTTGGGTGTTTTTTGGTTATTCTTTTTTTCGAACACGCTATTTACATGTTCTAAAGTCTTGTATGATTTGACTTCAGAGCCTTTATGCATCCCTTTTCACCATCTTGCAGGGATTATTCCTGTGGATGAGATTTCTTATGTGTATTCCAACGTTTTGGTAACCACTTGATGAAGTTTTATATTTGCACCCCGAAAGATTAAAATCATAAATATACATATGAAATACCCATGAGACAAATATCACACCAACCGAAAATGAATATTTGGGTATTCCATGCGACCTTTAAAAATCAAATTATATACGCATGAAGGGTTTAAAAATAATTGTATTGGCCAAGCAGGTTCCCGATACCAGAAATGTTGGGAAGGATGCCATGAAGGCCGACGGAACTGTAAACAGGGCGGCACTTCCTGCAATTTTTAATCCGGAAGATCTCAATGCCCTCGAATTGGCGTTGAGGGTGAAGGATACGGTGCCTGGAACTACCATTACCATCCTGACAATGGGGCCAGGTAGGGCTGCTGAGATCATTCGTGAAGGTTTGTATCGCGGAGCCGACAACGGCGTTTTGCTTACTGACCGTGCCTTTGCAGGTTCCGATACACTTGCCACCTCTTATGCTTTGGCACAGGCCATCAAGGAGATGGGGCATTTTGATCTTATTGTTGCCGGAAGACAGGCAATCGATGGAGATACGGCACAGGTAGGTCCGCAGGTTGCTGAGAAGTTGAAGTTGCCTCAGGTTACCTACGTGGAGGAAGTTTTATCTATTGAGAAATCGGCCATTGTGATGCGTCGCAGACTGGAAAACGGTGTTGAAACTGTTAAATCACCACTGCCAATGCTCCTGACTGTGAATGGCAGTGCCCCTGATTGTCGTTCGAGGAATGTGAAAATGCTGATGAAATTCAAGCATGCAAGAACCATCACAGAGAAGCAGGAGGCTACTGAAGATTATACCCATTTATATGACAATCGTCCTTTCCTGTACATTCGGGAGATGACTGTTGGCGATATAAAAACCGATGTGGATCAACTCGGTCTTACCGGATCGCCTACAAAAGTAAAAAAGATCGACAATGTTGTGCTTCAGGCAAAGGATGCGAAGAAGTTGAATACAGCTGATGAAGGGATCAACGATTTGATGAGAGAACTGATTGAAAGCCATGTGATCGGCTAAAGATTTCCAAATTTTAAAATACTAGTTGAATGAACAACATATTTGTTTACTGTGAAGTTGAAGAGGGAATTGTATCCGAGGTGAGCCTCGAACTTCTCACAAAAGGCAGAAGTCTGGCCAGTCAGTTGGGTTGTCAGCTGGAGGCTGTTGTAGTTGGATCCGGACTGAAGGGAGTTGAAAAGCAAATACTTCCATTTGGAGTAGATGTACTTCATGTCGCTGATGACGCACGTTTGGAGCCCTATACAACTTTGCCCCATGCGGCAATTTTGATCAAACTTTTCGAGGAAGAAAAGCCGCAAATTGCGCTCATGGGCGCTACACCTATTGGCCGTGATCTTGGACCCCGCGTCTCCTCAGCATTGCACAGCGGATTGACCGCTGATTGCACCAGTCTTGAGATCGGAGACCACGAAGACAAAAAAGCAGGAGTGGTCTACAAGGATCTTCTGTACCAAATCAGACCCGCTTTCGGAGGGAATATTATTGCTACCATTATCAATCCTGATTGTCGTCCGCAGATGGCCACCGTTCGCGAGGGAGTGATGAAAAAGGAGGCAATCAATGCCAATTATCACGGGAAGGTTAATCATCTGGAGGTTTCAAAATATGTGAACGACCTTGATTTTGTGGTTCAAATCATTGAGAGGCATACGGAGAAGAAAAAGATCAACATCAAAGGTGCCTCCATTGTTGTTTCAGGAGGTTATGGAGTTGGTTCCAAAGAGAATTTCAAATTGTTATATGATCTTGCTGCAGTTTTAGGCGGCGAGGTTGGAGCATCGCGTGCAGCGGTGGATGCCGGATATGCTGATCATGACAGACAAATTGGCCAAACCGGGATCACTGTCCGACCCAAACTATACATTGCGTGTGGAATTTCCGGGCAGGTGCAACACCGCGCCGGAATGGAAGAGTCAGCCCAGATCATTTCTATTAATTCAGATCCGGAAGCACCAATTAACTCCATCGCCGATTATGTTATTACCGGTGATATCTCAGAGGTCATTCCAAAGATGATCAAGTATTACAAATCCAATACGAAGTAAATCGAGGTTGAATCGGGGTATCCCCCAAAATATCATTCTATATGGCAAATTTTTACAACGATAATAAAGACCTTACATTTCATCTGAACCACCCAATGATGCAGAAGTTGGTATCATTGAAAGAGCGGAATTTTGAGGACAAGGATAAATATGATTTTGCTCCTCTGGATTTTGAGGATGCGATGGACAGCTATCATCGTGTTCTGGAGGTTGTCGGAGAGATAAGCGGAGAGATCATCTCTTCCAACGCTGAGAGTATTGATGCTGAAGGACCACAGGTTGTTGACGGGCATGTTAAATATGCCCGCGGTACCCAGGAAAATCTTGATGCGCTGGTAAAAGCCGGACTGATGGGTATCACACTGCCGCGCAGGTTTGGAGGATTGAATTTCTCCATTGTTCCCTATGTTATGGCAGCGGACATTGTCTCCAGAGCGGATGCAGGTTTTGTCAATATCTGGGGTTTGCAGGATTGCGCTGAGACTTTGAATGAATTTGCCTCTGAAGAACAAAAGATGCGTTACCTGACACGTGTTGTGCATGGTGAGACGATGGCCATGGACCTTACTGAACCTGATGCAGGATCCGATCTTCAGGCTGTACAGCTTAAGGCCACCTATGATGAGAAAAAAGGCACCTGGCTGTTGAATGGAGTGAAACGGTTCATCACCAACGGAGATGGAGACATTGCGCTTGTTTTGGCACGTTCAGAGGAAGGAACCAGGGATGGCAGGGGGCTCTCCATGTTTGTTTATGACAAGAGAAGTGGCGGAGTTGTAGTCCGCCGTATTGAACACAAAATGGGAATCATTGGCTCACCTACCTGCGAGCTGGTCTTCAAAAATGCCCCTGCCGAATTGATTGGTTCCCGTAAAATGGGATTGATCAAGTATGTAATGGCCTTGATGAATGGAGCCCGTTTGGGTATTGCTGCCCAATCTGTTGGAATTTCTGAGGCTGCCTACCGGGAAGCCCTTCTGTATGCTAAAGAGCGTAAGCAGTTTGGCAAACTAATCATCGAATTTCCGGCGGTATACGAGATGCTTTCCGTAATGAAAGCCAAGCTGGATGGTTCACGTACTTTGTTGTATGAGACCTCAAGATTTGTTGATTTGTATAAGACATACGAGCAAATATCGGAAGATCGCAAGTTGGATCCAGCCGAACGCAATGAGATGAAGGAGGCACAACGGATTGCCGATTTGTTTACACCGCTTGTAAAAGGCACCACCTCTGAATACTGTAATCAGAATGCCTACGATGCCGTTCAGATTCACGGAGGCTCAGGATTCATGAAAGATTACCCGGTTGAACGTATCTATCGTGATGCACGTATTACCTCCATCTATGAGGGTACCACGCAGCTACAGGTGGTAGCAGCCATTCGTGGTGTGACCACCGGCGGATATCTGAAACAGATAAGGGTGTATGAAAAAACTGAGTTGAAACCTGAACTTGAGAAATTCAGACGTATTCTAATCTCTCTGACGCAGGATTACGAGGAAGCGGTTGAAAAGGTTGTGACAACCGGTGATGACGAGTTTATTGACTTGCATGCCCGCAGAATGGTCGAAATGGCCGGTTACATCATCATGAGCTATCTTTTGGTGCTGGATGCCAACCGTGACAGTTCTCATCTTCGTTCTGCACAGGTTTTCAACAAGATGGCAAAGGGAGAGGTAAAAGCCAGGGCTGAGTTTATTCGGGCATCTTCGGTGGAAGATATAGGTCTTTACAAGTACTAAATACCATATTGTAGTATGATAAAAGCCGGTTTTTAGCCGGCTTTTATCATTTAAATTTCTGATAATTAGGCAAATAAAATAATATTTTCCTTTTCCCTCAAAAAAAGTTAATAAGGTATTGTACAGATGAAAAAGTCCC
>CAYHQN010000088.1:0-18641 GCA_964358545.1 uncultured Tangfeifania sp.
ACAAAATCAACAGCATACCGTCATTGCGAGGAGGAACGACGAAGCAATCTATTGAAATACAATCGAATACAAAATTTGTTTACTCTTTTTTAATTACTAATTCAATCGTTGCACAATGCCAATTATGACAGATGATAGGTATCTGTCATTGGTTAGGGAACAAAACAGTTTCTTACACAGATTATGATGAAAATAATTATGTTCAAATATATTCTTATTACAGGTTTGCTCCTTACAGACCTGGCTGTTTCAGGGCAAAGTCCCAATAAAATAGTTTTTGATCCTTTCGCTCTAAACGTAGTCACCGGATTTGTTGCCAATAAATCGAGCAATCTGCTTCTAAAACAATCTATTCCAATCGTTTCTTATGAGATTTGCAAAAAAAATGACCTGCAGCACAAAGAGTTATGTACTACTTCCGATACTGGAAACAGCGCCGCAAAAATTCAGGTTTCATTAAAACCCGAGGAGGGGTATCATCCCGGATACAAGGCTGTTCTTACTTTTAAAAATATATCTCCGGATACAATTTGGCTTACCAATGTTGTGCCGTTTGGCTTCGCTGGCGACAAGGTGTGCCTGACCGGGAAAGGTGACCATCCCTTGTCGCGGAGTTACCTCTTCAGACCGGGATTTGAACCTGTCAACTGCATTTTACCCGACAATGCATGGGAAACGGGCTTCTCAGATATAACGATAAATGACACTTTGCGGGTTTCCGCCATCTCCCGAAGAAGCCGCGACAACATGGTGAAGGCGGTCCGGCATCGTTTTGAGACGGAAATGGCCCCGGGTGGTGTGGCGCAGTACAATTTGTTTGCTGATTTTCACAAAGGAAACTGGCAGGACGGGCTTCGGTTGATGTTTCAGGATCGCATGCTATACGATGTGGAACCCGGCAAATTTGACAGTCAAATGCTGGAAAGAAAGGATCTCCATTGGATTCGCCATGCCTATGTTTCCCACCTGATTATGGCTTGGAATGGTATCTTCTATGACGATGCCGATCGGAAATTTCACCTGGAAGAGTTTGTGAAAAGAGGTAAAATGCTTTACGGGGGAGACGATTTTATCGGTATTTGGCCAACCTGGCCGACCCTTGGCGTTGACAGGCGCAACCAGTGGGACCTTTTTCGGGACCTGCCGGGAGGAACCGGTCAACTGAAGCTGGAGGCTGAAAAGCTTAACAAATTGGGCTCGCACCTCTTTATTTGCTACAATCCATGGGATGAGAGTACCAGAAGCGAAAACCACACTGGAGGAATGGCAGAGCTCATTGCTGCCACCCATGCCGACGGCGTCGTTCTGGATACCCGCGGAGCTTCCAGCAAAGCGCTTCAACAGGCCGCAGATTCAGTTCGCAAAGGTGTGGTCATCTATTCTGAAGGAATGGCCGTACCCAAAGATATGCAGGGAATTGTGGCAGGACGGGTTCACAATGCACTCTATTACTGTCCGATACTGAACCTGAACAAAATCATCAAACCGGAATTCGCCATCTTCAGGGTGGCCGAAATTTACAAGGAACCGATCCGGCGGGAGTTCTGTCTCTCTTTCTTCAACGGGTACGGTACAGAGCTGAATATTTTCGCCCCCGGAATCCCCGAATGGGCAGAAGGGCAATACCGGTTTTTAGGGAGAATTGCGAGGATCCAACGCGAGAATTCGGAAAATTTCACAAGCAGGGCGATCACTCCGCTGTTGCCGACCACCACCGATAAAATATTTGTGAACAGCTGGCAAACTGCAACCAAAACGCTCTATACCATCTTCAGTTTGATTCCGCAAGGATACAATGGCGACCTGTTTGAAGTTACGCCCCTACCGGGAATGCACTTTGTGGATCTTTGGCAACATGAGGGGAAGCAGCCAATCAAAAGTGGTACGAAATGGTTGATCGGGGCAGAAACGGATGCCTTCAACCAAAGCTGGCTGGGCACCAATAACGAAGGGGCAGTGGATTGCATCGCGCAGCTTCCTGAATTGATCTCTGCGACAATAGCGGGTGATGAACTTTCAATCCATGTTGTGAAAGGTGATTCCCTCAGGATTTGGGCGGGCGTTCCCGACTATCAAAAGAGTCCGCTGGTGTTGAAAGCCGAAGATCAAACCATACGGCTAGCGGATCATTTTGGACGGTTCGAAGGGAGATTTGTTGTTCAGCTATTCGAAAAAGATCAGCTGCTCGACGAAAAAATTGTTTCAATCCTACCGGGAACGCCGCGTCTGATCAGTCGTCCGGAAAAAACGGAGGTTGCCTTGAAGGTCCCAACCGGGATGGTGAAAATTCCTGTCGGAAAATTTAAGTTTCATGCCACCAACGGAGACGAATTTATTCCCTATCCCAAAGAAAATGAGGGAAAAATCTTCGATATGGTACCCTTTTTCATGGATAAATTCCCGGTTACGAACAGCCAGTTCAAAAAATTTCTGGACAATACCGGTTACCAACCGGCCGACAGCGCTAATTTCCTGAAGAATTGGATAAAAAGGAGTTTCCCGGTAGGTCAGGGGCAATATCCTGTTGTCTATGTTTCATATGAAGATGCCAAAGCTTATTCCAAATGGGCAGGGAAACGATTACCAACAGAACTGGAGTGGCAGTACGCCGCGCAGACCGCTGCCTGCAACGAATGGCCCTGGAAGCAGAAACAGCAGATGCGGCGTGCCGAAGAGGCTGTGACCAATACCCTGACGGTCTTCAAAATCCAGGGAATCGAAAAGGGCAGATGCCAAACAGGCGATGGTTCGCTCTGTCCGGTCGGCAGGTATCCCAAAGGAGCAAATCCCTATGGACTGCAGGATCTAGTCGGATGCGTCTGGCAACTTACCAACGACCTTTACATCAACGGAAGCTATCGTTACATTATCATGAAGGGCGGAAGCTATTTCAACCCCTCTTCCAGCTGGTGGTACGTGCAGGGCGGACCGAGAGAGTTGCATTACCGGCAATTTTTGCTGCGGGTTTCAGAAGGATTTGAGCGGAATGCAACGGTAGGGTTCAGGTGCGTAAAGGATTTGTAGATTGTCATGAAAGCAAAAGGGAAAGATGGGACGACTGGGACGACTAGGACGAGGGGGCTAAAGAATCAAAAGGCCACCGGTCCCCGAGCTTGTTGAAGGATGATGATGAGTGTGAAAATTAAATTAAAATAGGGAAAGCAGTTTTTTCTTTGTGAACCTTTGTGTCGGACTTCGTGTCCTTTGTGGTTAAATAGTTTTTACCACGAAGGACGCAAAGGGTTGCACAATGGACTCAAAGGTAGAAATTGAAGCAGAATCCCTAACCCAAAGACTTTGAATAGTAATATTTTAAATAGTCCATAACCGAATGAAAAACTATTTCGCCTTAAAACTTTTATTCATTCTTCTCCCTTTTTCGTTGATGGCTTCAGCGCAACCAAACGAAAAACCTTCCAATTACCAAAACAACAGATCTCCACTGATCTCAAAACCATTTATGGAACTACCCCTCGGGGCAATATCCCCGGAAGGGTGGCTGAAAGACCAACTGTTGCGCCAGAAGAATGGCATGACCGGCCACCTGGATGAAGTGTATGAAAAGGTGATGGGCAAACGCAACGGATGGCTTGGTGGGGATGGAGATGTTTGGGAGAGAGGACCTTACTGGATCGACGGCCTGCTGCCATTGGCCTATATTTTAAAGGATGAAGCTTTGATTGCCAAAGTGAAACCATGGGTCGAATGGGCGCTGAACAGTCAGCAAGCGGATGGCTATTTTGGCCCTTCTGTGAACCGCGGTAATGAGCCAGGATTGCAGCGCAGCAATGCCAAAGACTGGTGGCCCAAGATGGTGGTGCTGAAATTTTTGCAGCAATATTATTCTGCAACGCAGGATGAACGGGTGATCCGTCTGATGCTCAATTATTTCAAATACCAACTGAAAGAGTTGCCCAAAACTCCGCTGAACCATTGGACCCATTGGGGCGCAGACCGTGGTGGGGACAACCTGGCCGTGGTCTTCTGGCTCTACAACCTGACCGGCGAAAAATCTCTGCTGGAACTGGGCGAGTTGATCCACAAACAAACGGTTAACTGGACGGATGTCTTCCTGACCGGGCAACTTCGGAACCAGTGGGGTTTTCACTGCGTCAACGTGGCCCAGGGGATGAAAGAGCCCGGCATCTATTATCAGCAAACGAAAGACAAAAAGTATGTGGAGGCAGTGAAAGCAGGATTGGCCGATCTGAAGGCCTTTCATGGTTTCCCGGATGGGTTGTATGGCGGGGATGAGATGCTGCACGGCAACAATCCTACCCAGGGTTCTGAGTTCTGCTCGGCTGTTGAGATGATGTTCTCGATGGAGAGCATTCTTCCGGTTACGGGAGAGGTAGCTTTTGCCGATCTGTTGGAGCGGGTTGCTTTCAATGCATTACCGACTCAGGCAACAGACAATTACGATAGCAGGCAGTACTTTCAGCAGACCAACCAGGTGATGGTGAGCCATCATCCAAGAAATTTCAATACGGCTTACGAAGGGACGGCTCAGCTCTTCGGTCCGCTGACAGGTTATCCCTGCTGCACCTCCAACATGCACCAGGGTTGGCCGAAATTCACGCAGAACTTGTGGTATGCCTCAGCGGACAATGGCATTGCTGCGCTTGTCTATGCCCCTTCCAAAGTGAAAGCCAAAGTTGGAAATGGTATTAACGTTGAGATTACCGAATCCACCAATTATCCATTTGAGGAATCCATTCGTTTCAGAATTAAAATTGAGAAGAAGACCAACTTCTCTTTTCATCTGAGAATTCCCGCCTGGTGCAAGAAATCCGCCATCCGGATCAATGGTCAATTGTGGGGTGAGCCCGATGCGAACAACCTTGCCACCATTACCCGCGAATGGTCTGACGGGGATGAGGTGGTTTTGTCGCTGCCCATGCAGGTTGCGGTAAGCCGCTGGTACGAGAATTCGGCAGTTGTGGAACGCGGTCCGCTGGTCTATGCACTTAAAATAGGGGAGGAGTGGAAAAAAGTGGTGAACACGGATAAATATGGTCCGTTTTATTACGAAGTACTTCCTTCCACTCCCTGGAATTATGGATTGCTAACTACGGCCATCAGCAATCCCACTAAGGAGTTTGAGGTAGTGAAACGTACGGTATCACCGGAAAGTTACCCATGGAACCAGGAGAATACCCCGATTGAACTCAAGACCAAAGGTGTTGTTATCCCATTTTGGACATTGTACAACGGATCAGCCGGACCCTTGCCATATAGCGAGCAGAACCAGTTGAAAGCCGATCCGCCGGTTGAAATCACGCTCATTCCGTATGGCTGCACCACCTTAAGAATTACTGAATTTCCCGTAGTGAGGATTAAAGATTAATGTGGAAATTGGGAAATATGAAAATGTGAAAATGAGACTGATCCCTGAGCGGAGCCGAAGGGGCGAAAAGATTCAAAGACCTCCGGGTCCCCGAGCGAAGCCGAGGGGGTGACAGGGATCTAGTCCAAAATTCAAAATTGTTTGTACCTATTTTCGCTGCTGTTTAAATCGGCTTTCTCTGTATATCTTCAGAAACAATGCCTCAAAGTTGTGGCTCGGCGATAAAGCAGGCGAGAGGATCAGTTTTTGGTCGGGTCCTACCAGGTAAAAAGTCGGGACCACCTTGATCCGGTAATCCGAAATGGCCGAATCAGGGTGGATCGGTGCGACCAGTTCCCAGGGGTATTTTTTATCATTCCAGAGTTTCAGGGCATCAGCAAAATTTTTGTCGAGTGATACCGGGACGATGGTCAGAATACTGTTTAGTTTCTTGTTCATGCTGACCATTGAATCCAACTCTGCCCGGCTCTCCTTGCTGTCGCTCCTGAAGAATGCCAGGTAGAGAAACTTACCGTTGGGGCGAAGCCTGAAGGGGGCCTCTTTCTGGTTCCTCAACATTAACTCAGGGGCAGGACTCCCCTCCTGAAGCGATGTGATCTTCGACAAAATCCCCGGCAGGAGAGCTTTCAGCGGTTCAAAAGTCGACAGCGTCCCAGCCTCTTTCAGCCCTTTCAGCATGGATGGCTTGTCGAATTTGCCCGAAAAAAAACCGTCATAAAAACTTTTGACTGCAATAAGTTCAGCGACCTCTTTCCGGTATCCGGTGCCAGATAATTGCGCGACAAATCCCTCGAAATTTCCCTGTAAAGCCTTTTTAAGAGACTCTTTTTGCCGGAAATCCTGAGATTTATTTTTCAGATAATCGGAAAATAGCGCATTGAAAAGATGCTGGTAAGCCGGATGGGCAAGGGCAATCTCTGCGGAAGCAAAATATTTTTTGGCGATACCCTCCTTGTTTTGTTGGTTGACAGCAAGTTCCATCTCACCGTAACTATATGTTTTTAGTGTATTTAAATAGGGATATTTCCCGGTAGGGTAACGATATTTGAGTCTGGAAATGATGGCTTTCAGCGTATCCGGAGATCTTTTTTGATAGAGATCCACTGTGTGCAATGCAATTTCCCTGTTATAATCTGTTAGAAAAGCCCTTACCAGGATGTTGAGGTCAGATGCTTTGGCCCCTTTGATGCTGAGCCAGTAGAGTTCGGGTTCGAAATAGGGGCTGGCAGCCTCTTGGGCGGTACGCGGGGAATAGACAGGCAATGAAATTTGATAACTAAAGCCCGGTTCAACCACCAGGGATCCTTTGTATTTCTCGAGACCGGTATAAATTTCTGTGGATTGACCAACTGAAAAGGCAAGTACGAAATTTCCGTCCTTTTCAACGGTAGTTTTGGCCAGTTGGTGCGGCTGGTGCGATACCGGTTCCCGGTAGGTATAGAAAACGATCTCTTTCCCGGCATAATCGGCCGCTTGACCGCGGATGGAGACCATCTGACCGAAGAGTGATCCGAAGCAAAGCGTGGAAATTAGGAGCAGGATGAAACGGGGCATGATCAGGATTCTTCCGGTTCTTCGTAAAATTCTTCGATGTCAAAACAGGCGGGAAGAAATTGAGAGGCATCCCCCCTGTGGCGGAGAATATCCCTTACAATGGTGGATGAAATGGCAGTATGTTCAGGCAGTGTCAGCAAAAATACAGTTTCGATATCCTTGTACATCTTCTTGTTTATCTGACCGATGGCACGCTCATATTCAAAGTCGGCAGCCGTACGGAGTCCCCTGAGAATATACTGTGCATGCACCTTCCGGCAATAATCCACCGTAAGCCCTTCATATTTGCCGACCTTAATCTTCGGCTCATCCTGGAAAACAAGTTTGATCCAATCCTTGCGTTTCGACAGCGGGTAATAGGTTCTTTTGTTCGAATTGTAACCGATCATGATGATGATCTCATCAAACATTGGCAACGCCCTGCGTATGACCGATTCGTGGCCGATCGTAAAGGGATCAAACGAACCCGGGAAAACAGCGATTCTCTTCATGGCAGCATTTTGGTATCACAAAGCTAAAAAGAAAAGTATGAAAATGTCGATTTCCCTGAAATCATTCCTGAGATATCATTATTTTTGACGCATCAGGCTCACAGGAGAGAAACAATATTATTACAACCATGACAGAAAGGGATATCATCGGAATATTTGGTACCATGAACGCGGGGAAGAGCTCCCTGATGAACCTTATCACCCAACAAGAGAGTTCGATTGTGGATGCCTCTCCCGGCACCACGGCCGACACCAGGGTAACCCTGATGGAACTGCATGGCATCGGTCCTGTCAAACTGATGGACACAGCCGGATACGATGAATCCGATATTTTGGGTGAGAAAAAGCGAAAAAAAGTATCCGCAGCTTTGAAAGAGTGTGACCTTGTTTTGTTGGTGATTGATCCTTCCTCACCCGGTTTACCTACCGGGAAAGTCCTTCTGGATGAGTCCCGTGAAGAAGGCAAACAGGTATTGGTTGTCTACAATCTGTTTAACGCTGAAGATGCTCAGAAAATTGAGGGATTAAAAGTACAACTTCCTGATTTAAGGAATTTTCCTGAGATCAAGCTATCAGCTTTAGAGCCGGATCGCCGGCCTTCGCTCCTGGCATTTTTGCTGGAAAACTACATTACAAAAAACAATCCGACCCAACTGTTGCCTTTCGTAGCCCCTGATGAATTTTATATTCTAAACATTCCGATGGATGAGGAGACGCCTCCCGGAAGGTATCTGAGGCCGCAAGCCATGGCCGAAGAGTACATCACCCGCCATTGGGGTTATCCTGTCTCCTACCGGATGAACCTGGTGAAAGCAAGGACGAATGATGTGGACGAAAAAGAGAGATGGGAGAGTTTTCTCGGCAGTTTTGGACGAAGGCCCAAAGTAATCATCACCGATTCGCAGGCCATGGACATCATGAAAGACTGGACGCCTGCCGATATAGGCCTGACAACCTTTTCTATCATGATGATCAACTACATGAGCAGGGGAAAACTGACCAAATTTGCCGATGCAGTTCGTGCTGCCGATAGATTGGGACCGGGCGATTCGATTCTGATTGCCGAAGCCTGCAACCACTCCAGGATCAAAGAGGACATCGGTACGGTTCAGATACCCAATCTGATTGTCCAGCACTTTCCCGGAGTGAAGGTAATTCACCTTTTTGGCAGGGAGTGGCCGGAACCGGAAGAGCTAAAAACGATCAAACTTGTTATTCATTGCGGCGGTTGCATGATTACACCACAGCGAATGGCAACCCGTTTACGTGACCTCGAAAAGCTGAACATTCCCATCACCAACTATGGGATCTTTCTCTCTTATGTACAGGGGAAGAAGGTGCTGGAACAGGTACTCAGGCCCTGGAATAGTTAATTTTTGAGTTTCGGAACGGATGCTTAACATCTTTCTATTCGAAGTTTCAGAGTAATAAATTTTGGTGCTTGAAAATACTGCCAAAACAGTAACCAGGTAACTTTTATCCGATGATTCAATAAGAACGAAATTAAATTACCTGTATAGCAGTAATATTTATTGAAAAGATTTGCTTGTCATCGATAGATATTGTATTTTTACCGCTTTAACAATATATTTATGTTGGAACCTAAAGTATTGGCAACTGTAATTAAAAAGCATCGCAAAGCAGGCGGTCTTAGTCAACTTCAGTTAGCAGAGATGGCCGGAGTTGGTAAAACTGTTATTTTCGATATCGAAAAGGGCAAAGAAACCATTCGACTGGATACTTTGCGCAAAATACTGAATGTTCTTAATATTAAAGTTCAGCTAATAAGTCCTTTCATGAACCAAGTACTTTCAAATGAGATCCGCTAAAATATTGGTGAGTGGCCTGGAGGCAGGTATTCTAAACGAACTTGATTTTGGCAAAAAATACTGTTTCGAATACCTTAATGGCTATTTAGGAACTCCTGTTTCCCTAACTATGCCATTGAGCCAGCTGGTTTATGAGTTTGATTCATTTCCTCCCTTTTTTGATGGACTACTTCCTGAAGGTTATCAACTGGATGGCCTGCTAAAATTCGGGAAGATTGACCGCAACGATCTCTTTTCCCAACTTGTGGCGGTTGGCAATGATTTGGTAGGTAATGTAACGGTTAAGGAGATCACTGCATGAATCGCTGCCCAATCACATACAATCTCTGTGAAGAAGACACCTATAGTGAAAAAGGATTAAAGCTTTTGTCTCCAACATTAAAGTCACTTTCTTTGCTCGAATTCACAGCGGAAGAATTACGGGCTGAAGCCATGTATAGGGCATCAAAAATGTCTATCCAGGGAATTCAGCCCAAACTAAGTGCTATTTTAAATATTAAAGATGGCCTTTTCGTGATTGTAGATAAAAGCGGAAGATATATCCTGAAACCACAGCATCATATTTTTCCTGAGCTTCCACAAAACGAAGACCTCACTATGCGTTTGGCTGCAAGTATCGGTGTTGAGGTACCATTGCACGGTTTAATCTATTCAAAGGATGGTTCGCTGACCTATTTTATCAGGCGTTTCGACCGGAAAGGGCAGAAAGATAAAATTGCAGTGGAAGATTTTGCCCAACTAGCCGGTTTGAGTCGGGATACCAAATACAATTTTTCAATGGAAAGGCTGGTGAAACTGATCGATGATTATTGCACATTTCCAACCATTGAAAGGGCAAAGCTATTTAAACTGGTACTTTTCAACTTTCTAATTGGAAATGAGGATATGCACCTGAAAAACTATTCCATAATAATTCGAAATGATAAGGTTGAACTTTCTCCTGCATATGATCTACTCAATTCTTCTATCGTTCTGAAAGGTGATATCGAAGAAATTGCATTATCCCTTAAAGGAAAGAAGAGCAATCTAAATAGGGATATTCTGGTCAACTATTTTGGCAAAGAACGCTGTAACCTAACAGATAAAATCATCGAAAGAATACTGGAAACGATTCAGACAGAATTACCTTCATGGTTTAATCTGATTGACATTAGCTTTTTATCCAATGAAATGAAGGGAAAATACAGGGACCTCCTTCAAAAAAGAATAAATATTTTAGGATTCAAACTTATATAATGATTTTAGCGGCCTGAAATTACAATCCTGCCACCCCTCCGCTCCGCTCGGGGGCCCGGGGGCTTTAATCAAGTATTCGCCCCTTCGGTCCTTCGGCTTTGCTCAGGATACCACTTCGCTCAGGCCCCCCAAACGTTTTCAATCCCTGTAAACTTTATTATAGTCTTTTTAATTCGTTACTCTTTCCAATTTCTTCAGCATCGAGAACATAAATGCCGCAGACAACAGACAGCAGACGATAAAGATCGACCACAACATCCAGAGATCCAGTCTGCTCCAGAAGAAGCTTCCTACCACAAGCAGCTTATTTCCGACAGCCGTTGCCAGCAACCAGCCACCCTGCATCAAACCCTGGAAGCGGGGTGGTGCAACTTTGGATACGAACGAGAGTCCCATCGGACTAAGGAAAAGTTCAGCGATCGTAAAAACCAGGTAACCATTGATCAGCCAATATGGAGTAACCCGGGATGAGTCGGGAACAGCATGCCCGTTTAACGTGTGTGGCGAAACCATGTTAAGTGAGGCCACCAGAATTAAGAGGAAGGCTACGGCAGCGATGATCATTCCAAATCCGATTTTCTTAGGAGT
Organism: uncultured Tangfeifania sp.; assembly: GCA_964358545.1. Lineage (GTDB taxonomy): Bacteria > Bacteroidota > Bacteroidia > Bacteroidales > Prolixibacteraceae > CAINVV01. The sequence continues at coordinate 11,046 of CAYHQN010000088.1, forward strand.
AGAGGGTTCAATCCCTTTTTTGTTTAGCCAACCAAAAATACTCATTACCAATGGAGTCAGGAAGACGATAAACAAAGGATTGAAAGATTGAAATATTTCAGGTGCTATGGCGTTTTCCTGCTTGGAAGCCTGAACGTCGTAATATGCCAGCGCCGAGCCAACGAGGAAGAGAGCCAGACCAATCAGTCGTTCAACCCTTGTCTTGTTTTTGCCAATAGCGACAAAAAGACCGGCAAGGGCGCCGAAAACGGAGAGAATAGACCAGGGGCCAAAAAAGAGATTGGTGAATGGTCCAACCTGCTTGGCTATGTAATCACGTGCAAAAAAGGTAAGGGTTAATCCGTTTTGATGGAAGGACATCCAGAAAAAGATAACCACAATAAAAACCATGATCAGCGCCATTACCCTTGGTTTCTCTTCTTTGTTGGCAGACAAAATGATCCAGGTGGCAAATGCAACAAATAAACTGACTGCCAGAGCAATGTCAAGAACATCCAAACCAAAATAAAGAATGGAGAAGGCAGCAGCAGCGGCCAAAATTGCAAAAACTAAAGATGTAGCACCATTCTCAATTTTAACGGATTGCGCAACAGGGACTTTTTCTTTGTTGGGCAGATGCTTTTGGAAGAAAATATAGACCAGCAGCGAAAGTACCATGGCTCCGGCAGCAACCCCAAAGGCATAATTGTAACCTCTGGCGAATACCTCAAGATAGTTGTGGGCGAATTGTCCCAGATCACTTACTTGCCCTGAAATGGTTGCTTTTTGTGCAAGGAGCTGAAATTGTGCGGCGTCAGTAATTTTGCCGTCAATGTACTGGTGGCACAAGGCGGGCAAACTGCCATCGTGGAGAAAGCCATTTGTTTTCAGCCACCAGTTGCGTACGCCGGTAGCAGCAAAAGGGGCGAAAAAAGCGCCCACATTGATACCCATGTAAAACACCATAAAAGCCGAGTCACGAAGCTTGTTGTACTTTGGATCGTCATACAACTGTCCGACCACAGCCTGGAGATTTCCTTTGAACATCCCGTTTCCAAATGCGATGATAAAGAGGGAAACAAGCGTCAAGGTAAGTGTAAGACCCGGAATCGACATCAGAATGTATCCTGACAACATGATAATGATCCCGCCGAAAATAACAAGTTTGTACTTGTTGGTCGAGTCAGCGACAAGACCGCCAACCAGGGCAAGGGCATAAATGCCAAAATAGAACCAGCTGTAATAACTGCCTGCTTCCTGTTCTGTCAATCCGAATTTCACCTGTAAGAAGAGTACAAGGATGGCCATCATGGTATAGAAGCCGAACCGCTCGCCCATGTTGGCAAAAAAGGCTACTACAAGCCCTTTGGGATGTCCTTTAAGCATAAGTTTTGAGTTTGATTTATAAAACAAATATAAGAAAAAGTGACTAAAGTGACTAAAGTGACTAAAGTGACTAAAGTTGGGAACTCCGGTAATTCGAGACTGTGAATTATAAGACATAAGACATGAAACATAAGACATGAAACATGATATTCAAGTTAATCCAGATCAAAGCGAAGTACTTTAGTCACTTTAGTCACTTTAGTTCACTTTAGTTCACTCTAGTCACTTTAGCGCACTCTCCTTAAAAGAAACCAAATAATTCACCTAACTTTGGGAAAGGTAAAACTTTGAATAATTAATTCATGAAGATCTTTTCCAGGGAGCAGATTGCCTTGATTGACAGGCAGACCAGGGATTTGGAGCCAATTTCGGAGATTGGTCTGATGGAAAGGGCATCGGTGGCTTTGGCAGGATGGATCCATGCCAGCTACACAAACGCTACCAGAATAGCCGTTTTTGCAGGACCCGGAAACAACGGGGGAGACGCCTTGGCCGTTGCACGAATCTTGGCTTCCCGGGGCTATCCCATTGTGGTTTACCTTCCTGATTTGGGTCGTCAGCGCTCGGAAGCATCCCTGATTAACCTGGATCGATTAAAGGAATGTTCGGAAGTTGCTGTTATTGAAGTAAATGAAAGTTCTGATTTTCCTGACTTGTCGGATTTCGATCTGTTGTTGGATGGACTTTATGGGTCAGGGCTGAGCCGTCCTTTGGTGGGATTTGCCGGTGAGGTAATCGACGGAATTAATGATTCAGGAGTGGAAGTTATCTCCATTGATTTACCCTCCGGATTACTCTGCGACGAAAACCAATACAATACCGGCTCAATTGTGAGGGCTGACTATACACTCACCCTTGAATTTCCAAAATTGGCCCTCTTTTTCAGTGAAAATGAGCAATATTTCGGCAAATGGGTCATCGTACCGTTTGGTTTGAATTCAAAAGTGATGGAAGAAACCGGTTCGAATCACTATTTTCTTGATCAAAAGAGCGTTTCCGTTCTCCTTAAACAAAGAACAAGATTTTCTCACAAGGGAAGTTTTGGTCATGGATTGTTGATTTCTGGAAGCAAAGGTAAAACCGGAGCGGCGCAACTGGCCGCCAAAGGGGCCTTGCGTGCGGGCCTGGGCTTGCTAACAGTGCATCTGCCCGAACCTGCAGCCGGATTTTTACAGATTGCATTGCCGGAAGCCATGACCAGTCTGGATTCTGGAAAAGAGATGATTACCGAACTCCCGGATCTTACAAAATACACAGCCATTGCCGCAGGTCCGGGTATCGGGATAGATCCTTTGACTCAGAAGGTTGTCAAAATGCTGATTGATCAGGCGAACGTTCCCCTGGTTCTCGATGCAGATGCATTGAACATTCTGGCTGCCAACCCTTCCTGGATTAAACTTCTTCCGCCCAATACCATTTTAACTCCCCATCCTGCTGAATTTGACCGCCTGTCGGGGATTGTCCTGAAATCTGAAGAGGAGCGGCTGCAAATCGCTGAACAGTTTGCCGGCAGTTATAATGTAGTATTGATACTGAAGGGTGCCTATACCCGCATTATACTACCCGACGGATCTGTCTATTTTAACAGTACGGGTAATCCTGGCATGGCAACCGGGGGTAGTGGTGATGTTTTAACAGGTATTATCCTCGGCCTGCTCTGTCAGGGTTATACGCCGGCGGAGGCGGCAATGTTGGGGGTCTTTTTACATGGCAGGTCTGCCGATTTGCGGGTTGCTGCATCATCAGAAGAATCATTGCTTGCAGGCGAAATTGCCGACCATCTAGGCGAAGCATTTGCTTCATTAAAATGGAGGTAAACTTTGAGATTCCAAAAAAAACAAGCAAATTTGGAGGGCCCTATTCATAGTTGTAATTTATTAAAATAGAATATATGAGAATTTTATCCGCATTGCTGTTGGTAGCCTGTCTGGTTGCCTCCAATCAGAATTTATCAGCCAAAGACGAAAAAAAGAAACCAGCCAACGAGCTGGCCGCTTTTGCCGGAGGAGTAGTCTATGCACTTCCCCGGACAGGAATCCACATTGAGGTTGAGGTTGTGCAGGAGCAACTGATCCACGGTCCCTATTTTGCCTATGCGCAAAAGTACCTGGGAATCAACAATGCCGCCAAAGCAGACGAAGAGAACTGGACCATCACCAACATTGGCATGGAAACCTACGGTGAACCGGATCCGAATGCTGTTTACAGGGCTACCGGAATTATTGCTACCCTTCTGAGCTTGACCGACGACGGAGTGTTACTTGGCATAAACAGTGAGGTAAAGCAAGCCGAAAGTAAATTGGTAACCAATGTATTTCCGCTCAGGCAAGCTATTCCCGACAATATTTGGAGTGACGTATCCATGCACTCTTTTCTGAGCGAGAAAGATACCATCAAAAGGGCCGGAAGCAACTTCAAGTCGTTTGAAGAGAAAGCCGCAGAAGCAGCCAATGATATTCTGAAACTCAGAAAAAGAAAGGCTTTGACCCTGGCAGCCAAATACGATAAACTACCTCCTGATGGGGAAGCCTACAAAGTGATGGTGACCGAACTGGACAGAATCATTGACAATTACCTCTCCCTTTTTATCGGTAAAACCATTACCAAGAAATACAAACATTCTTTTAATGTCGTTCCGGACGGTAAGAGTGGAAAAGGTCTTGTTGCTTTTAGATTCTCGCCTAATGCAGGTGTTTTGCCTGAGAGTAACGTATCCGGAAAGCCCATTATGCTCGAGATTGAGCCCAATGCCGAAATGAAACAAAAGATTGATGCAACGGGTGCCGGAGAAGGAACTACCAAAGGAATCTACTACAGGGTGCCGGTTTTGGCACAGGCCCGTCTGCTAAACGGCAGTGATGTTTTGGCCCAGGCAAAAATAGCAGTCGCTCAGTTTGGGACAATTACCGCCTTACCCGATGGATTGCTCAATGGTGAATATTCCATACAGTTTCATCCGGCTACGGGAGCTATAAGTAAAATTGGCACCAATTAAATAATTGAAAATGGTCAATTGTCCATTTTCAATTTTCAATTATCCATTATTTAAAAGCTGCCAAATCTCATCTCTTATCTCTCTTATCTCATATCTCTTTTACTTATCTTGCACCTCAGTTTTAGAAAATTAATTTTCATACCACTAATTAAACTTTTTATGACAGATTTGATTCGGAAGTCCCTCAGAGATTCCAAGACAGCCAGATGGGCAGCATTGGCGATCGTTTCATTAACAATGTTTTGCGGTTATTTTTTCGCCGATGTAATGTCTCCTCTCAAACCAATGCTCGAGGCACAGCTGGGATGGACAAGCACAGATTACGGAACTTTTACCAGCGCTTATGGTTGGTTTAATGTTTTCTTTTTGATGTTGATTCTGGGCGGGATCATTCTGGATAAGATTGGGGTTAGGCTAACCGGACTTGGCTCTGCGGGAATCATGGTTTTAGGGGCAGGATTAAAATATTATGCCATATCCACTACATTTCCTGAAGGTGCTACCATTATGGGGCTGAAGATGCAGGTGGCCATCGCATCCATAGGTTTTGCCATTTTTGGTGTTGGAATCGAGATTGCCGGTATCACTGTAACCAAGATCATTGTTAAATGGTTTAAAGGATATGAATTGGCTCTTGCAATGGGTTTGCAGGTTGCGGTTGCACGCATAGGAACCTTGATGGCACTGGCCTCTCCTGTGCCAATTGCCAAATATTTTGGTTCAATATCTTCACCATTGTTGGTTTGTCTGATTCTTTTAACGATTGGATTCCTATCTTACTTTGGTTATATAGCCATGGATAAGAAATTGGATGCCTCAGAAGTTGACAATGTAAAGGAAGAGGAAGAGAGTTTCCGGGCCAGGGATATCTTTTCAATCATGTCGAACAAAGGATTCTGGTTGATTGCGATTCTTTGTGTTCTTTTCTATTCAGCTGTCTTTCCATTTATCAAATATGCTGCCGACCTGATGGTCAATAAATATGGTTTGGAGCCTGAAGTTGCCGGCCTTATTCCAAGTTTATTGCCTCTGGGTACACTTTTCCTTACGCCTCTGTTCGGCGGAATATATGATAAAATGGGTAAAGGCGCCACGATGATGATCATCGGTTCAGCCATGCTGATTGTTATCCATGGATTGTTTTCTATTCCCATTATTGATAGCTGGATCTTTGCAACCCTCCTGGTGATTTTGTTGGGAATAGCCCTCTCTCTTGTGCCTTCTGCCATGTGGCCTTCAGTGCCAAAGATTATTCCTGAAAGACAATTGGGAACTGCCTATTCGGTCATTTTCTGGATTCAGAACTGGGGTTTGATGGGCGTGCCATTTTTAATTGGCAGGGTGTTGGACAAATATTGTATTTCGGGTGAAAAAATTGTGGATGGTGTGACAATCAAATCCTATGACTATACAATTCCAATGTTGATCTTTACCTCTTTCGGCGTAATGGCATTGGTTGTAGCATTGATGTTGAAACGCGAAGACAGAATTAAAGGTTATGGATTGGAATTGCCAAATATTAAAAAATCTTAATACACAAAGAAAATGAGCAAAGAAATAATTAACCTCGAACCCAAGGCGGTTTGGGAAAATTTTTATCAACTGACGCAGGTTCCGCGTCCTTCCAAGCATGAAGGGAAAATCCAGGATTTCATGATGAAATTTGGAAAATCACTCGGATTGGAAACCGAAAAGGATGCCATTGGTAATGTGGTTATCCGCAAACCGGCTACCCCCGGTATGGAAAACAGAAAAGGTATCGTTATGCAAGGGCATCTTGACATGGTTCCACAGAAGAACAACGATACGAAACATGATTTTGAAAAAGATCCCATCGATGCCCGGATCGACGGCGAGTGGGTGAAAGCCCGTGGTACAACCCTCGGGGCAGACAATGGAATGGGTGTTGCCGCAGCAATGACTGTCCTGGCTTCTAAAACGCTGGTTCATGGACCCGTTGAGGCTCTGTTTACCTGTGATGAAGAGACCGGAATGACAGGGGCTTTAGGCCTTCAGGCCGGATGGCTGAAAGGGGATATCCTGCTCAACATGGACTCTGAAGATGAAGGGGAACTCTATGTCGGATGTGCCGGCGGCGTGAACGGCAACATCGAGTTTGAATATGACGAGATGATCGTTCCAAAAGGATATTCGTCCTATAAGCTGATAATTAAGGGTTTAAAAGGTGGACATTCAGGGTTGGATATCAATCTTGGCCGCGGAAATGCCAACAAGCTGATGGTTCGTTTTCTCAAACATGCCATCCAGGAGATGGATGTCCGTCTGGCTGAAATCAATGGAGGAGGTATGCGCAATGCTATCCCGCGTGAATGCTACGCCATTGTTGTGGTCCCCACAGAATCTGCATCTGAATTTCTTGCTGCAGTTTCAAAATATGAAAATATCTATAAAGCCGAGCTGAAGGTTTCCGAACCAAATTTAAGTTTCGCCGCTGAAGAGTGCGCCAAACCAAAATCATTGATTGATGAAAGGGTCCAGGATGATATGATTGATTCTGTTTATGCCTGTCCAAATGGGATGATCCGTATGAGCGACAACATGCCGGGACTCGTTGAGACATCCACAAATCTGGCTACGGTGAAGTCTGAAAACGGCGTGATATCCGTTAAATGCCTGCTGCGTAGTTCGGTTGACTCAGCCAAAGAAGATCTGTGTGAGCAGGTGGAAAGTGTTTTCTCCCTGGCAGGAGGAATGGTGCGGTTTGACGGCGGTTATCCTGGTTGGAAACCAAACATGGATTCGGCCATACTTAAACAGATGCAGAAGATCTATGAAAATAAATTTGGAAAAGTTCCGGAGATCAAAGCCATTCATGCTGGCTTGGAATGCGGTATCCTTGGGGCCAACTATCCCCATTGGGACATGATCTCTTTTGGGCCAACCATGCGTTTTCCTCACTCCCCTGATGAGAAGGTGAATATTCCGACAGTAGCTAAATTTTGGGACTTTTTGGTGGAAACGCTAAAAAATGCACCGCTAAAATAGGCTGGTTCCAGCCATCTGGTGAATCCCGGTTTTGTGACAAGCAGAACCGGGATTTTTTCGGATTTAAAGATTAAATTTGAGGTACTTAATCGTCCCTTTAATCTGTTGATAGTTGTTATTTTAACGAATGAGACGAACATTCAGAAGTATCAGGACAAAACTGAATGAAAATTATATTCAGGACTCCTGACCTCGTTCAACAAAAATAAAGGTTTTTGAGCATAGTATCG
>CAYHQN010000089.1:0-18407 GCA_964358545.1 uncultured Tangfeifania sp.
AGCCATATAACAAAATAAACCGTCTCTTTTTTCAATTTGGTAAAGTAGAATTACTCATATTTTTATTGTGGAACTTGAAGAAATATACAAACAATGGCGTTGGGCTCTTTATAATGAAGTTGATATATCGTTTATAGAACTTTGTATTGAAAAGCCATCTATTTTAAAAAATCCTTATGATGAAGTAGGTTTATCTAAAAAATATTCTGTTGAGATTTTAGAAAGTTATAAATGTAAAAAGTTTGATGTAAATAAAGACCAAATTGAATTGTACGACAGACATTTGCAGCAAAAATTTGACAAATTTGCCGTACGTAGTTCAAAATATTTTTACACAATTTTTAGAAGATCAATTTTTATTGAGAATTGTTATGTTGATATAGAACAATACAGTAGAAGAGATTTGTTTGAAAAAATTAAATCAAATCTAATTTATTTTCATTGGTGGGATGTATTGACCTTTGAAGATTTATATCAATCAATAATTGATCTTCATTTTCTTAAAAGCACCCAGGAATTAATAGAGAGGCAGGAACTGAATAATTATTTTCAAGAAAGTTTTCTTTGTTCTGAAGATCTAATCAATAAGATTTTCACCGATTTCCTACCAACTGAAAACTCCATTAAATCTATGAATGATACTTTTCGATATGACGTAATTTTTGATTATAATTGGTTGTTTTACAACGAGTTTAAAAGATCTATTCGTATTCTTGAAAATGAATGTAGGATACAATTTAATGAAAAAATAATTGGTTCTTTCTTTAATGAAGATTTATTATTTAAAGAAATTAAGCGGGTGTTTGGAAATAAATTTAATGTGGTTTCTCAAGGTTCACCTGAATGGTTAAAACCTCAAAGGTTTGATATTTTTTTTCCTGATGTGAATATTGCAATTGAATACCAAGGTGAGCAACATTTTCGCCCTGTTGATTTTGGTGGCAAAGGTCAGACAATTGCAGAAATGCAGTTTCAAGAAAATTTATTAAGAGATTTCAGAAAAAATGAAAAGGCAAAACTGAATAATTGCTCTTTATTTTTTGTAAATCCTAATTATGATATAAAAGATATTTTATATCTAATAAGTCTTGAAATAAAGAAAAAGACAAAGTTTTAAGTGTAAATGTACCTTATTTGTACCTTAATAGTTTAACGTGTTGATTTACAGCTAAAGTTATATTTTGTATTGGGAAATGACATGGTCATGATCAATAGCTTTCTTGAACAAATATAGAATTTAATAGTACCAATCAAAAGTAAACTGTAAGCGAAAACCAACTTTAAAGTCGATATTTTGTAAACATGTTGAACAACATTCAACTTTAAAGTTATATTTGCATATATTCATCTAATTTTGTCACCGATGGCAACCAAACAAGAGGTTGAACATTTTTTAAGCGACTTTAAAACCAAAATGAAAATTTTCCAGATCATCTTTCGGGACGATCGTGGGAAAAATGCACAGGCTCTATTGGATTTGGAGATAAGTCCAGGGAAAAGGAAAGAAATTATTGAAAAGTTAATCTTGGAGAACTATTCTCAAGGGCCGCTGGAAGAACAAATGATTGGCATTCCACCTATGTGGGTATTTGGCAAGAAAGTAAAAGAAACAGAAGTGTACATCAAAATCAGTATGGGGAGGACAAATTTGCAAACCATTTGTATCTCATTTCATCCTGCCGAATACAATATGAAATACCCCTTCAAATAAGAAATATGAAAAGCCCAATTACAGGTAAAGAGATGAAGGTCGGCAAAGAGATGCGCGACATGATTTATAGAAAAGAAACATACCCGGTTGTCTTTCATTACTATCAGTGTGAGGAAACTGGCGAAAAGTTTGAAGATGAGCATTTTTCAGAATTGAATTTCAATCAGGTCGTCAACCAACACAGGGTCAGGCATCATATTCCTTTCCCGGAACAGATTATAGAAATCCGACAGAAGTATAACCTTTCATCAGCCCGGATTTCTGAAATATTGGGGTTTGGACCGAACTCATGGAGGAATTATGAGGCTGGCGAGGTGCCTTCGAGAGCAAATGCAAATTTTATTCAAATAATAAGTCAACCGGATATTTTTGAGCAGCACATTTTGCAAAGCAACGAATTGGATGAGAAGGAACGAGAGAAAGTAATAAGGCACATTCAAAAATTAAAAAGTGACTCCTGTTTCCAGATTGATCAGTTTTCCAGATTTCAGTGTCAACCTGATATTGATTCAGGTTTTAAAGCTTTTGACCGAAGTAAAACTAAACAGGTAATTGTCTATTTTGCTGACCTATTGCAACCATATAAAACTAAGATGAACAAGTTGTTATTTTATACCGATTTCGTTCAATTTAGAGATTCTTCTCAGAGTATTACTGGATTAAAATATGCAGCAATAACGCGTGGTCCCGTCCCAAACCATTATGATATTTTGTTTGATGCATTAGAAGACGAAGGTATAATCAGCAAAGAGTATTCAGTATTGAGTTGTGGAGAGGTTGAACAGATTATTTCAACCGGTAAATTAAAATTTGATGAATCTTTGTTTTCAGCATCAGAACTCAATTCTCTGAGATACATTGCCGAAAAATTCAAGGAGACAAGTGCTAGCGATATAGCTGAGATCAGTCACAAGGAACCCGCCTGGATTGACAATATTGAAGGGAAAAAGATCATTCCTTTCCATTATGCTTTTGGATTAGTGACAGTGTAAGACTCTCTGTTGCCTTATCTATTCAAATTTAACTTTAGGTAAACTCTCAATATTTCGGAATATTACACTTACTGAAGTTCAAAACAAATACTGTATTTCTGAAAAGGCACTAGGTGAAATAATCAAAAGAAACAATATTTCCAAAACCCAAAACGGGATGAAGCCGACAAAATAAACCGGATTTTTAAACCATTAACCTACAGTAAAATGAATAAAGAACAGTTTTTAAAGCTAATTAGAGAAATTAGTGGACAAATTCAGGACATTGAAGTAAGACGGGATTATTTAGAAAATAATTTCATTCAATATGGTTATTCAATTGAGTCAGGTTACAAAGTAGTGTCACATTATTATAGTGAATTGAAAAAAGCGAGGGAAGGGCAACCGACTGTTTATGATGGGAAATTTATACATAATGAAATAAACAAGACTTTTGCTTTGGTTACAAACGGTTCTTGTCTTTTTAAAATGACTTTCTCAGGATTTGAGGGGTTAGGAATCTTGTTTGAAAAGCCACATCAACAGACGGAAACAGCAAACCAATACGAACAATCTGTACGTATAAATTATTTAGCCTCAAAGGAAGATGCTGAAAGATTGGGTTGTAAAGTTGGCGAACCCGTTTCATACATACCAGAACCTATTAACATAGATGAAATGTTTGAACAGTTACAAAATATTTATGGTCTACGTGTAGCGGAAGCGTACCAGGGAATATTTAAAGAAAAATATGGGAATGGAAATATCAAAACCGTTTCCGATGAATTGAATGAAATTAAAAAATTTATTGCCGAAGCGGAAAAATTACCCACAACTGAAACTTTTAAAAAAGTCTTTAACAATAAAAACTATTCAGCTAAATTTGTAAATAATAATTTGTATTTGAGTCACTTAGTTGAATATTCCAGATTGAAATTTGGGTATTATAGAAAAGAACAATTTATTCCTTCATTCAATTCATTTTTTTCAAGTTATTCAATTGACGTTTATGGAAAGTATTTCTTATACAAACAATGGCTTGAAGATAAGCTAGTTGAGTTAAAAATAATTTTACCTACTCAACAAACAATTGAACAGATGAAAGAAAATCTTTTACAATTGGAGGCTTGCTCTAAGGGAGATGAAATAATAGATGAGATCGACAAAATTTATCTGGATAAATCATTGATAACTGGTCGAAAGATTGTTTTAATAGGTGATAGAAAAGATATTTTTAAACTTGGAGAGAAACATATTAGAGATGGAGTGGCATGTATTTCTTTCGATGAAAAAAAATACATTTTTCCCGAATGGAAGATTAAGGATATTGTGGATTGTTGTAAAGATCGTTTGAAGAAGTTGAAAAGAAGGCAAACCGTAGAAAACACAAATGTTGAACATAATTTCAAATCCGTTAATACAACAATCTCAGAAAGTTGTATAGAAATTGTTGCCCATCCTGAACTATATCGTACTCTAAATAAGCACTTTGAAATTCTAGAAGATAAACAAAGAGAAAATCGCCGAACTGGACACATAATAAGTAAATTCAACGATAAAAGCTCTGAATTTATTATCGAAAATCAGCATCTCACTGGACAATCGGAAACAAAGAAAAGCGTCGGGACAGTTGATTTTGCTGTTCTTTTCAATAAAGAAAAAATAGCTATAGGGGAAGCGGTAAATTCTTCCGCACAAAACACGAATAGTATTGATCAGAATATTGTCAAACATTTAAAGAAACTTACCCAAAACTACAATCGTTCAACACTTTCCGATTTAATTCTACTTGTTTACTACGAAGGTAATTCCGGGAAATTCTATGATAGTTACAGTAATTATCTGAAGCACTTTGCCAAAAGTACAGAATCGGTGATCAACCCAACAAAAGCAATTAATGATATCACATCTGATTTTGTAACTAATTCATCATCAATAAAGATTGCAAAATCAATTCATTCATATTCCGGCAATATTGAGAATGAATTCTCAATCTACCATTTTTACATTGACTTCTCTGAAAAATGAATCAGGTCAGTTCTGTTTATCGTTTTGGTTCAAATACTTTTTCAATTAAAATGTCACGTTTTTACCGGTAGAAACGTGACATTTTATTGAACCAAGCTGTAAAAAGAAATTTAAAGCGGTTTCCCGAAGATTTCATGTTCCGGCTTTCTTCAGAAGAGTGGGTGTCTATGCGGTCACATTTTGTGACCGCATTACCAAATAAGCGCAACGTATCGGCTATACCTTTCGCTTTTACTGAACAAGGCGTATCGATGTTAAGTGGAATTCTGAATGTGTATGATGCAATAAACTTTTTACTGCAAAAAGATAATAAGGAAACTGAGCAAAAACAGCGCAAACGAATAGGTTTTAAGTCTGACAACCAGTGATTTTTCATTAAATTATTTGATAGGTAATAAATATTTTTTATATTTGAATCAAAATTCATACATTAATAACTAGAAATAGGCTTTATGAGTGATAATTCATACAACGACTGGGTTTCAATGAGCGACAAAGCGCTGAGCGCAACCATTGGAAATTTCATCAAACACCACCGCTTAAATCAAAACAAAACTCAGGAAGAAGTGTCAGTTGCAGCGGGTATAAGCCGGTCCACCTTGAGTTTGTTGGAGCGTGGAGAGAAAATAACGTTGAGCAGTTTGATTCAGGTTTTACGGATACTCGATTTGTTGTATGTTATGGATATTTTTCAGATTAACAATGAAATAAGCCCTATTGAATATGCGAAGTTGCAAAAGAACAAAAGGCAACGGGCAAGAAATCAAAATGAGGCAGAAAACACAAATAAAGATACAGGATGGTAGATTTTGCTGAAGTAAAAATATGGGGAGAATTGGTTGGTGCCGTCATTTGGGACTCAGCTAAGCGTTTGTCCAGTTTTCAGTACGACACCAAATTCATTTCAAAAGGCTGGGACATTTCTCCAATTAAAATGCCATTAAAAAATGGTACCCGAATATATTCATTTCCCGAACTGCGTCCAACCCGTGGTGAAAATATAGATACCTTCAAAGGATTGCCTGGTTTGTTGGCTGATTCCTTACCCGATAAGTATGGTAATCAGTTAATCAATGTGTGGTTGGCCCAACACGGTCGTCCGGCAGATAGCATGAATCCGGTAGAACAGTTGTGCTTTATTGGGACAAGGGGAATGGGCGCTTTAGAGTTTGAACCAGCTCTGCTCAAAGCAGGCAAACAAGCCAGTACCATCGAAATAAAAAGCTTGGTTGAAACTGCTCAACGAATGCTTTCTCAACGAGAAGGCTTTGAAACCAATCTAAAAGAAGATGAGCAGAAAGCAATGAGTGAAATCCTGAAAATAGGAACTTCGGCTGGAGGAGCCAGGGCCAAAGCGGTGATAGTCTATAATAGCAAGACTGGTGAAGTGAAATCAGGCCAGGCCAATGCGCCCAAAGGTTTCGAACACTGGTTGATTAAACTGGACGGAGTCCATGATGCCCAATTTGGCGAAAGTAAAGGCTTTGGAAGAGTTGAGTATGCCTACCATTTAATGGCCAAAGATTGCGGAATCAACATGATGGATTGTCATTTGCTGGAAGAAGATAATGGCCGTGCACATTTTATGACCAAACGTTTTGATCGGGAGGGGCATGATACCAAACATCACATTCAAACTTTTTGCGGTATCCAGCACTTCGATTACAATAACCTATATGGGTACAGTTACGAACAACTGTTCCAAACCATGAGGGTACTGAAGCTTACATATCCCGAGGCCGAACAAATGTTTCGAAGAATGGTGTTTAACGTCATGGCAACGAACTATGATGATCACACCAAAAACTTTTCTTTCAGGCTGAAAAAAGATGGCAAATGGGGACTGTCTCCCGCTTACGATGTCTGTTATTCCTATGATCCTAACAACAAATGGGTAAGCCAGCATACGCTGAGTTTAAATGGGAAACACAAGGATATAACCAAATCCGATTTAATGTCTATCGCAACAGCGAACAATATCAAAAAGGGAGAAAGAATAATAGATAAGATAAAATTGGTGGTAAGAAATTGGCAACAATACGCCGAAGAAGTGAAAGTTGCACAAAGCTTAAGGGATTCAATTACAAAAACACTTGTTGCATTGAAATACCCATGAGAAAATATTCACACCTACCGAAAATGATTATGTGGGTATTCCATTTGGCAAATGAAAACAAATTATTATCAAATGAAATACCCATGAGATAATGATTCTTGAGTTCGTAATTTTAAACGGTACTTTAACAAACTACTTTACCACCGTAAAGCCTCCCTTCCCACTTCCCGTCAAACCGCCATCCGAAATACCCTGAACCTCAATCACAAAATCGGACTTTACTTTTCCGGCTGTTACCGAAAACTCAAACTGACCGGTTTTATCGACGATCTGTTCCGGAATCCACAGCAAAGTAGTTCGGGTATCGCGTTTGAGATTTATTGGAGAGATGGAAAATTTCCCCGGAATACGGTACCCATGATCATATTTCGCTGTTGACTCACTTAGCGTTTCCGCTAGTTTGGGCGCCTTTTTCTGGAATATTTCGATAATCCCCACCGAGTTCAATCCTGTATAACGCTGAATATCCATGGGATTGGTCGAGACATTGATGTGGTCGACTTCCATGGGCGAAATATTCGACAACGCCGAAATGTCTGTCCCCAGCTGCTGACCATCTAAAACAATCAGCGCACCCCCCTGGTAATTGAAAGAATTTTCACTACCGATGAAAACGATCTGGTTGTTAACGATTTTAAAAGGCTTGATGGTCTTAATGACATCCATAATACTTGTTGCCGATGACAACATTTTTCGCTGGTTATCCAGGGCCGTTGTGTTGGCTTTAAATACTTTAGGAGCATTCTGAAAAAGGTCTTCATTGATGGCGAAATAGGCCGGATCAGGAACATTTTCTTTACCAGATAAGGAGTATTTCCGTGCAAATCCGGCAACGAATTCCGCTAACTTAGCCTCGAAATTTATGTTGGATTCTATTTTTAACGGATGCCTGTTTCCCTTGTCGTTCACAGGGCTGTATGCCAGAACTTCCGCCCAGCTAAATCCCTTCAATTTGTTGGCAATCAAATAGACATCCAGCAGAGTTGTCTGGGTAACCCTCCCTTTGAAGGCGTCTGAAATCAGTGAAAAAGGAGTTTCCAGTTCTGATTCGAACATCAGCCCTTCACTGATGTTTATTCTATCCTCATCCAAACGTGATTTGTCTGTAACCAGCACAGCCACATTACCCGAAACAGGCTGATTGTTCTCATCCGTGAGCCGAACTTTAACCTTCATTTCGCCACCGGCAAGCAGTGAACCCTTTTCAGGATCAATCTGTAGTTTAAGCTCCTGCTTTTTATCCACAAAAACGATGCGCTCAGCCAAAACTACTCCCTCTTTCGAAAATACTGACAGTAGACTAATGCCTTGTGGCAAATTGGCTGTGGAAATCTTTATTCTTCCGGATTTGTCGAGATCCATGTCGGCAGCCCAATGGATCGTACTGCCCCGTGAAACGGACAGAGCAATGGAATGCTTCTGTTTATCCGCAAAAATCAGGTTGGAGGTGATATATTCCGCATCATATTTCACGATAGAAAGCGCCAGGCCTTTCTCATTTGGTACCGGAAGATCGAACGACTGGTTTTGCCCGTTTACTCCGGAAAGTACCAGCTTATATTTTTGATTGGCAGCATTTTCCACAGAAAAGAGGCCCAAACCTTTGGTGAAGGTCTTAATCTGCGCGATGGATTGACCCTCCTGATTCAGGATATTCCCTTCTACCTCAACAGCTATTCCCCACTTATTGAACGCTGTAAACCCGATTTTCGACTGGACTCCGGGAATCAGGGTACCTCCTTCCGGGAAGAAATTTATTTCGACAGGATCGAGACTGGAAGGGAGGTAGCTTTCACTTTTCCAATCATCCCTGTTGGCACTCAATTCGCAAACAAAAGGTTCGCCACTGGATTTTGAAGGCAATGTAAATGGAATCGTTAGCTTCCCCGCTGCATCCGTCTTAACCTTACCCTTATCAATAACTTTCTCACCATTCTTCAACTGGAAACGCAGCACGGTGTTTTTTTGAATCTCACCCGATAGATCCCGGAGCATAGCGCTGAATTCATTCTGCTGTCCGGGAACAGTGATTTTATCCTTTGTGCTTGCTTCAACAATCCATTGATTGCTGTACCATGGATCAACTGAAAGTTTTGTGATGGCAACATCTTCAGGAGCAATTGTCAGTGAGGAATAAACGCAGAGAAAATATTCTCCCTTGATTAGTTCTTTGGGCAGCGTCAAATCACTTGCAATGGCGCCGCTGTTCAGTTTATAAAGCTCCTGAACTACCGATTTACCCTTTGAATCATAGAGCTTTACAAAGATTTCACCACTCTCCTTGCCAGCAGATTGGTGGTTCCAATCTGTCACAAAAGCCCGAAACCAGACGGTTTCGCCGGGTCTGTACAAACTCTTATCCGTGGTAACATAAATCTTCTCATTGGGAAAAGCAGCAAAATAATCTCCCATCTGTTTGCTGATTTTTGGTAGCGGACTCTGTTCCTGTGCAAAACTCAAAAGTCCGGTAAAAACGAGCATTACGGGCAAACTTAAATTCTTCATTGGAATAATTTTTAACAATTATAACTCTTTTACCCTATCGGATAAGATGCGGAACAAACCTGCTGGCATTATCAGTTATGAGACTATTGCTTTCCCTGGTCAAACCATCCGTGATTTCGGTTTCCGTTTTTAAAACCCCCAGAGCCGGGATGGTGTCTGTATGTACCGAGGTTTTGACCAGCATATTTTTTACCCATATTTTGTGGGTGGTTTTGATTACATCCAGCTTATCGCCGATATGCTCCACACTCATGGTCGTTTCGATGGCCCCGTCTTTGGAGATTTATTTGACCTTGTCCTCATTGTCATTGTTGCAGGCAGAAAAAAAAGGGAGAACTCCCACGGCAACCAAATAAAAAATTCTTTTGTTCATGCTCTTTAAATTTTTGAATATAGATGCTGATTAGGTATCAATTGCCTGATAAGAAACCGATAGAAGAAATTATTCCCGAACAGTTTGAATCTTATGAGGTAAAGGTTTCAAGTTACTTAACAGATTGGTTAACAGAAAGAATATTTCTTTCCATGCATAAATTATACAATCAAAAATAGTGAATATTATTTATCAAATCCCTTTTTCGCCTTCGACTGTTATTCTTTGGAAACTATTTTATTGTTAAAACCCTTGGATCCTTAAAACTTTGTGAAACAGCGATTGTTAATACTCAACCCTCCTTCCTTCATAGTTATTCACGCAAATGATGTAGTTTTACCCTCAATTTGAAGGAAATTAGTCAGATGGGTACAAACGAATCATATCAGGTTATCATCGCAGATACTCAATTTTTGGTTGTAGAAACGATCAAAAATTTAATTCTTGAAGATGCGCGGTATATCCTGGCTGGAGTCGTGGAATCAAAGCAAGCACTCATTAACCTTCTGGATAAACTTCATAGTGCACTGCTAATTACGGACATAGCTAACCTAAATTACAACAATATCGATGACCTTAAACAATTCAAAGAGTTATACCCTCAACTAAAAGTCCTTGTCCTTACAAATTTGGTTAGCAAAAACGAATTTTTGTGGCTGTCGAGAATTGGTATCAAGAATATCATTTATAAAAATGTTGACAAGGATGAATTCTCATCAGCCATCCAGGCTACCCTTAAAGGGAAAAAATACTATTCGGTCGAAATTTTAGACCATTACCTGGACCCGGTTGAGAAAAGATTCGCACCGGACGAGCAAAAGGTACTGACTTCGTCTGAAATTGAAATTGTAAGAATGATTGCCACAGGATTGACCACCAAAGAGATTGCCTCAAAAAGGATGATAAGCAGCCACACTGTAAGTACGCATAGAAAAAACATATTCAGAAAAGTGGGCGTATCCAACGCCTCAGAACTTATCCTTCATGCCATTAAAGCCGGATGGATTGATAACATTGAATATTACATCTAGTTTTGGAAGCCATTGTAATTTAGGATATTATCGACTGGAGGATCCTGACAAGGATTAATTCCCTATCGCTGAAAGCCTTATAAATCCCTGATCATGTGGAGGTCACATCCAAAATGGCCGCTGTTGCCCATTGGAGAACATAGATAGGTGAATCCCATTTTTTCATAGGTCTTCAAAGCAAGGTTCAGTTCGGGCATTGTTTCAAGGTAAATCCTGCCAAAACCAAAATTTCGGGCACTTTCCAGACATTTTTCGAGTATAGATCTTCCCAGGCCAATCCCCCGGGCTTCCGGTAGCAAATACATTTTCACCAGTTCACAGGTATCATCAGGTAAACCGGGAGTTGGAAAAATTCCTCCACTTCCAACAATCCTGCCATCCAATTCTGCAACAAAATAGTGGGAGCGATCTGCCCTGAACATCTCATAGAGATGGTCTGTCGCATCATCAAAATAGACTGTACCGGGATGATTCGCACCAAATTCCTTTAAGGTATTTCGAATAATTATTGCAAGTATTTCGTTGTCGGATGGTTGAATGGGCCGTATGACTATCATCAGTGAAATCTGGGATATAATTGTCTTACAATTTTAACTGTTTGAAGTCAATTATCCAACATAGTAGCGATTTTCGGCAATAATACCATGAATAGGGTATATAAAATACTACTTAGCAGGTATTGTGCAGGGGCAGCATGAACCTCATCTTTGCCTTAGTAAACAATTGCAAATCATTTAAATTCAAATAAAATGGGACTCATAAATTTTTCAATCAATGGGGGAAATGAAAACCCTACCAAATTTGTAGCGAATGCCAGAAACTTTAAAGTTATCGTTGATGAGCCAGCGGAGCTGGGTGGTACAGACCATGGTCCAAATCCGGTGGAATATTTGCTTGCGGGATATGCAGGTTGCTTAAATGTTGTTGCTCATCTGGTTGCCAAAGAATTCGGCATTGAAATAAAAAAATTGGCCATCGAAGTTGATGGAGACATCAATCCTGCCAGACTCTTTGGCCAGTCGAACGACGATAGGGCCGGTTTCAAAAACATCCATGTTAACATCAATATTGATACTGACGCCGACCAGCCGACAATTGACAGATGGTTAAAGGAGGTTGAAAATCGTTGCCCGATCAACGATAACTTAAGGAATACCACACCTGTAAGCGTGAAGGTCTCCACCTTCGAATTTGCAGTTTAACGACTATACCTCGTTGTAGATGTGCTGAATCACCAATCCTGCCAAAGTAAATCCGAAAATGGCAGTGATGTGGGCAAGGGTCCCGTTGATAACGGCTTTCTGACTGCACCATTCGTGGTCGGCCAGGTCGGGGTCACCGGGACCCTTTGTTGCCTTCGGGCACAAACATTTATCGGTCCCGCAGGAGGAACCGCTTCCGCTGTTCTCGAGGAGTTCCTCACTGAATACACACATGAATTCTTTTGCCGGCAACTCCCCTTTTCGAATCATTTTCCTTATTTTGGCTGCAAGCGGACATCTGATTACCTTCCAGAATTCGGTTACCCTGATTTTTGTCGGATCTAATTTCAGTGAAGCTCCCATGGAGGAGAAAAAAACTGCATTGGTCTTGGTTGCCTGTCTGATAAGATGGGTTTTGTTGCTGAGACTATCAATGGCATCTATGATGAAGTCGTACTTGTCGAGCTCAAAAAAATCGTGGTTTTCTTTGTTGTAAATCTTTTGAATGGATTGAATTTCCGCGGCAGGATTGATCTCCAGAAGCCTGTTCTTAAGTGCCTCTGTCTTTACTTCACCAACGGTAAGAGTTGTTGCATGCAATTGCCTGTTGATATTAGTCACGCAGATCCGGTCAGAATCAACCAGTGTCAATCGTTGTATGCCGCTTCTTACCAGACTCTCTGCACACCAGCTGCCCACACCGCCAATCCCAAAAATAATTACGTTTTTCGACATGACTTTTTCCAGTCGCTCTTTACCAAGAAGTAACTCTGTTCGTTGAAAAATTCCCCTATTCAAAGCCATGCTACCCAAATAATTTGATATTCAAATCGTTGACAAAAATTCAAACTAATTTTCAGGTCGAAAATACAAAAAACAAATTTAATGCAAGATTAGAAGAGGGTTGAGTCAGCTCGAAGTGACTGCCGTGACCTCAAAAAATGATGATCAAAAAAAAGACCCCCGGAAATTACCGACGGTCTTTTTATAATTCACCACGAAATGCTTATTTCTTTACAGGAGCCGCCTTTGCATCTTTCTTAACCACTTTCTTAGCGGCAGGAGCAGCTTTTGCATCTTTCTTAACCACTTTCTTAGCGGCAGGAGCTTCAGTTTTTGGAGCAGCTGCTTTTGCATCTTTTTTAGGGGCTTGTGCATTGGCTGTAACTACACCCATGATAAGGGCGAAGCTTAAAAACATAACTAACTTTTTCATATCAAATATTTTTATAATTGTTTACATGACAAACCTACGATACCAATTATGAAGGAATCATGAAGAAATCAGCAAATCTGAATTTTTTTGAAATTTTATGCAATTTTTTTCAGGGCGTCTTTTTGAAAGGAAAACTGATGATAAATTTAGACCCCTCATCAGGCTGTGATTTTACTTCAATAGTAGCATCATGGAAAACAGCAATGCTACTTACAATGGATAATCCCAATCCTTGCCCCTCCTCCTTGGTGGTCTCCATCCTTTTGAACCGGTTAAAAATCAAATCCAGGTTCTCCAGGGCGATACCTATCCCATTGTCCTCTACAACAACTAAAAGATTGGAATCTGTTTGTTCATCGTAAACCAGCACGGAACCACCGGCTTTGTTGTATTTAATGGCGTTGCTCACCAGATTAAACAACAAAATGTATATCAAGTACTTATTAACGTTAGACAAAGTAGTATCCTTCGAAATTTTGTTTTCCAGCGAAATATTTGTGATTTGCGCACGATCTTCGATGTTTGCCATAATCTCCTCAACAAGTTCATGCAAGTTAACCTTGTCATTCTTTGCATACTGATCATTTTCAATTCTAGAAATCAACAACAAAGCTTTTATAATATGCTGCAAACGAATCAATTGCTTCTGTTGGTCCATAATCATCCCAACTGTTTTGGCAGGCAATTTCCCGGATACCAATAGATTGTCCAACTTGGACTGCATAACCGAGATCGGCGTAAATAGCTCATGCGAAACATCACCAATAAATTTTCTTTGATTCTTCAGAATCTCATTCACCTTGTGCATCATCTCATTGATGGTGGTATTAAGGTAAACGAAATCAGAAGTAGAAGAGTCAATATCGGTATAATCAAATGATTCGGGATTGTCAACCGTTTTCAATTTCGGAATGATCATTTGATTCAAAGGATGGAGCAGGTACTTGTATATCCCCAGGTCAAAAAGGATAGTTATCACCAACACAATCAAAATAATTGAAACAGAAATCCTTTTTAAAGTCCGGTCCAGGCTATAGATCAGTTGGATATTTTTTCCAATTTCGAGAGAATATTGTTGGTGGTCAATTACAAAATTATAATTCAGTATCCTGAAATCAAATTCTTCCCCCTCAATAATCCTGGCCTCCTGGGAGAATGTTAGTTCTTCAGGCTTTCCATCCGGATCCAATGTTATGGTGATATATTCGTCTTTTAAGATGTTGTAACTGGCAAAGACGCTGTCTTGCTCTGCATCCAGATAAGTTTTAATGCCAATTTTTTTTATTATCGACAGGGCTTTATCCTTCTTTTTTATCAAATCCCTGTCAGTATGCTCTAAAGCAAGCGAATCGATCGTCTGCTGTACCAATGTAAACAAGATCAAAAAAATGACAAGCTTTGAAATGGCACCGATCAGGGCAAGTTTTAATTCAAGTCTCATTCGATTATCTTACACTCCTATTTTATATTGACCAAGATATTGATAATTTCGTTTCAATTTTGCAAAGTAACAACTTTCTCCCATGATGCACCTGTTAATCGTTGAAGATGAACGCATACTTTCGGGCGAGATTCGCCGGTTCCTCGAAAAGGAGGGTTTCGTTTGCGACGAAGCGCATACAGGAAGGATCGCATCCGACAAAATATTCTCCAATGAATACGATCTGATTTTGTTGGATCTTGGACTTCCGGACTATGAAGGTCTGGATCTCCTGAGAGAGTCAATTAAAAACAAGAGCAACGCTTCGGTGATCATACTATCGGCCCGCACCGCCATCGAAGATAAGATAAAAGGGCTTGATCTGGGGGCTGATGATTACCTGTCGAAACCATTCTCGATGATCGAGCTTAAATCCAGGATACTGGCCGTCACCAGAAGGAAACATGGCCTGAAGGGTAACATCATCCATATGCATGGACTTGAAGTTGATCTTGATAAACGTAAAGCCTTTTACAACAAAAACGAGATACAGCTAACCAAAAAAGAGTATGATATATTTAGTTTCCTGATACTAAACAAAAACAAAGTGACTACCCGCCTGCAAATATCAGAACACATCTGGGGGGATATCTTTGAAGAGAATTACAACTCCAACTACATCGATGTGCATGTGAAAAATATACGCAAAAAACTATCCGAATACATGGAAAGTGATTTTTTGGAGACGGTGCGTGGAATCGGGTTCAGGTTTAACGAGTAAGAAGCAACACCATAGCATTTCATTAAAACCTAATTTTCGGGTTTTAAAACATTCAGGATACAATAGCATTAATTGAGTGCAATATTCAGTTACGAGGTGCAAACATTATAATTCCCATGCCTGCAAGCGCGATAAATCCTCCGACAATATCATATTTATCGGGGGCAATGCCGTCAATTCTCCAACCCCAGAGTATAGCCAGAAGAATGAAAATGCCTCCGTAAGCTGCATAAACCCGTCCAAAATTTGCCGATTGAAGGGTGGCAACGACGCCATACAGAAATAAAATAATGCCTCCAACGACCCCGTACCATAAAGGTTTTTCATTTTTCAACCAAAGCCATACCAGATAGCCACCGCCTATTTCGCAAAGTCCGGCAAGAATAAATATGAGTACAGATGTTAATATTTTCATTCCTTTAAATATTGATAAATTGAAGATAAATTCCGTGGCATGTAAGTTTCATTCCTTTAAAATTTAGAAGTCCGTGAAGTTGAATACACTTATTTTTTTAAAATCCTGAGGGCATTAAAAACCGCGATTAAAGCCACTCCCATATCGCCAAATACCGCTTCCCACATGGTGGCGATGCCAAATACACCCAGAACTATGAAAATCAGCTTTACTCCCATTGCAAAATAGATATTCTGCCAGACAATATTTCTTGTTCTTTTTGCTACATCAATAGCTATGGCAACTTTTGAAGGCGAATCGGTCATCAACACCACATCGGCAGTCTCGATTGCCGCATCAGAACCCAAAGCGCCCATTGCTATTCCAATATCGGCACGGGCAATTACTGGTGCATCATTTATTCCATCACCAATGAAAGCGACTTTTCCGCCATTATTTTCGGACATTAAATTTTCGATGTGTTTTACTTTATCTTCGGGCAACAGTTCATAGAAGTATTTGTCAATACCTAATTTTTTGGCAAATGCTGCTGCTGCAAATTTGTTATCACCGGTAAGCATTACCGTTTGAATATTCTTAGCTTTTAGTTTTTCTATGGCTTCTATGGCATCATCTTTCAGTGTGTCCGAAATAATTATATATCCTGCATAAACCGTATCAATAGCTACATGTACTACTGTTCCTTCCACATTACAAACCGGATGTTCAATGTTTTCTTTATGCAGTAACTTATCATTGCCTGCAAGTACTGTTTTCCCGTCAATTACAGCTTTAATGCCGTGCCCTGAAATTTCTTCAACTTGTTTAATTCTTTTACTTTCTATGTCTTTCCCAAAGGCATCAGAAATTGATTTAGCAACCGGATGGTTTGAATTGGTTTCTGCATAAGCAGCATATTCCAGTATTTCCTCTTTAGTAAAACCGTTGGAAGTAACAACCTCCGAAACCTTAAACTCTCCCTTGGTAAGTGTGCCTGTTTTATCAAACACTACAGTTTTCACCTGTGTTAAAGCATCCAGAAAGTTGGAACCTTTCACCAGAATTCCTTTTCGCGAAGCGCTGCCAATACCGCCGAAATATCCTAACGGGATACTGATAACCAATGCACATGGGCAGGAAATAACCAACACAACCAATGCCCTGTATATCCAATCGCTGAATGTTTGTCCGCTAAACAAAAGAGGGGGCAAAATGGCCAATAACAAAGCACCGAAAACCACCATCGGTGTGTAGTATTTGGCAAAGGTGGTGATGAACTTTTCGGTTTCTGCCTTTTTAGAGGAGGCGTTTTCGACCAGTTCCAAAATTTTCGATACAGACGATTCACTGAATAATTTTGTTACCTTGATTGTTAGCACTCCGGTTTGATTAATCGTCGCGGATAAAACCGTGTCATTTTCGTTCACTTTTCTTGGCACACTTTCGCCGGTTAAGACAGAAGTATCAACAAATGAATTCCCATCAATTACTTCACCATCAAGGGGAATTTTCTCCCCGGCTTTTACGATAATTGTATCGCCAACTCGAATGCTTTCCGGTGAAACCTTGGTTGATTCTCCATCTATCAATAAATTGGCATATTCCGGTTTTATTTCGAGCAATGCTTTGATTGATTTTCGGGAACGGTTAACCGCAATATCCTGGAACAATTCGCCCACTACATAAAATAGCATTACCGCCACGGCTTCGGGCATTTGGTCAATTGCAAAAGCTCCTAGTGTAGCTATGGCCATTAAAAACTTTTCGTCAAAGAATTGACCTCTAATGATGTTTTTAAATGCCGATGAAATAACTTCCCAACCGACAATCAGATAACCAGTTCCGAATACTAAATATTCCGCAATATGAAAAGGTGTATTGTGAATTTCTTTTTCAAATATCATTCCTGCAATTAAAAGAAGCAGACCTGAGGCAGCCTTAATAATTGTCCATTTGTTTTCAGCAAGTTCGCTTGTTGTAACCGATGTTTTCTCTTTATTAATGTCTTCTAGTTCAACTTCCGGTTCAATCTCTTTAATGCGGGCTTTAACCTTATCAAGATTATCTGTATCAATAGACATGGTGGAATTGGCAAAATTGACAGTCACAAATTTCACTTCACCCAGCTTTGTCAGGTTGTCTTCAATTTTAGCCGCACATGAAGCACAATCCAGATTTTTTAACTTATATTTTTTCATTTTGCCGTGGTATTAATCGTTTTACAGACACACTAAAGACTTCATTGTAAATTAGCTGTCTGCGTTGTTTTATTAAAGACTGCCCGTCAAACCGAGCAGTCTTTAAACCTAAATTAGTCTACTCCATTTTCCAAACCAGTATTCACTTTGTAAACTTTTTCTACTTCTGTAACATAGATAATACCATCACCCGGATTTCCTGTTCGTCCATTGGAGAAAATTATACTAACAATGTTTTCTACCTCAGAGTCAGCACATATAATTACAATAATGGCTACTTTACTGTCGGTAATTGAAAAATGAGTCGAAATTGAAGAGTCGATATCTTTAAAATTTCCGGTTCCTTCTGCCAATGCGACTGTTAAATTCGGGTACCCGTCTTCCAGTAATTGATTCAAAATGTCATTTACTTCTACTTTACCAAATTGAAAAAAGAGACGGTTTATTTTGTTATATGGCTA
>CAYHQN010000090.1:0-18054 GCA_964358545.1 uncultured Tangfeifania sp.
AGCGGAAGTCAATATGATATTCAAATCATATACGCTTCCCTTCAGGCGGGTGATTCCCTTAAAAGATCTATTGGCAGGCAGGAAGAATGGTAAACGAACAGTATAAAGTTTTATATAAATAAAAAAAAATGAAGAAGTCTTTACTGGTATTATTTTTAATAACATTATGCAACCTGTCTTTTTCAAAAGAGATTAAATTAAAAGATCCGCAAGGAATTTGTACCCGGACCATCTCCCTGAACGGAAATAGCTGGAGCATTGCCGTTGACAGTCTCAATGAAGGGCGTCAGAATGGCTGGTTTAACAAGCCTCCGGTTTCAGATGCCAGGCAAACTCCGGTACCATGGGTCATTCAGGATATTTTTCATGATTATCATGGCGTGGTATGGTATTGGCGTGAGTTTGATGCGCCAAAGAATCTTCATAATGGTGGTCATTATCTTCTAAAATTTCATGCGGTTGATTATTTAGCAGATGTATGGGTAAATGGCAAATCTGTTGGCGGTCATGAAGGAAGCGAAACCCCTTTTGACTTTGACATTACCAATATATTAAATCAGGGAGGAAAGAACCTGCTAGTGGTTCGCGTTCTCAATCCCGCTTACAAGCCCATTGAGGGAATTGCACTTAAAGATACACCCTCCGGGGGAAAACAATATCCGTATACAAGTAATGCTCTTTACAACTCTGGAGGAATAATTGGTGACGTAGAATTGGCTATGGTTCCGGCAGTTCACCTGAGTGATTTGGCTGTTGTTCCGGACTGGGAAACAGGTAAAGTAAAGATAAAGACAAGTATTCTGAATACGCAATCGAAAGAAATGGTATCGTCTTTATCTTTTAAAGTTTCGGAAGCCCGCACGGGATTGCCTATTGCATTAGAGAATTATACACAAAGGATTGAGCCGGGAAGCAATACAGCAGAAGTTGAGATTCAGGTGCCTGAACATAAGTTGTGGTGTCCGGATGGCCCGGTACTTTACCGCATAACTGTTTCTTTACAGACACTTGCATCCGTTGACGAACAATCTGTTCGTTTTGGATTTCGTGATTTTCATTTTGAAAACGGCTATTTTCGACTCAACGGGAAAAGGATTTTTTTGAAAGGATCTAATTTCAGCACCCATTATCCGGTGGGTTATACTGTTCCATTATACGAAGATATGCTACGCAGGGATGTCGTCAATATGAAGTCTTTGGGCTTTAACTTTGTACGAATACCCTTTGGTTGCCCTAACCCGCGTGTACTTGATATTTATGATGAATTAGGTATTTTGGTTCAGCAAGAGCATTATGGGTGTTGGCAAATGTCAGATTATGGCGAATATAAATATCCAAAGCCGGCCATTTTTAAAGATTTATTGCTCAATCGTTTTGAAAACTCAATACGGGGTGTTATCCGGCGTGACCGGAACCATGTATGTTTGGTAATATGGGGTATTCTCAATGAACTTCCTGATGGTATAATATTCCGAAAAGCGGTTGATTTGTTGCCTTCATTACGGATTCTTGATCCTTCACGGCTATTTGTTTTAAACAGTGGACGATTTGATGGGGTAAAAGAAATCGGAAGTATGAGTAATCCCGGTTCAATGACATGGGATGTAAAGGAAAACGAATTGAAAGATTGGCATCCTTATGTATGGATGCCATATAGTCCCCAAACACTTGACGAACTTTCAGGCAGATCAAACACTTCCAGTCAAAAATTTTATATTAGCGAAACCGGTCTGTGTGCTCCTGTCGATTTACCATCAGAACTAGGAGATTATCAGCAATGGGGCAAAGAACAATCTGATGATGCTCGTTACTTTAAACGACAATATAATAAATTTTTGGCCGATTGGACAAGGTTTAATCTAAGTGATTGCTGGGCTCGTCCGGAAGATTATATTAAAGATGCTTATAAAACAGCAGGTTCTCTGCGTGAAACTGCAGAAACAGCAATACGATCGAATCCTTTTGTTATCTCTTATATTCCTACCAATAGTGTTGCAGATTATAGTATGGGAGAAAGCGTAGCGACTAATTTCCGCAGACTCAAGCCCGAAATGATTGGCGCAGTTTTATTGGCAAATACGTCACTACGTTGGTGCTTAATGACCGAGCCGCAAAGTATTTACAGAGGTAATCAAATTCAATTAAGGGTCTCTTTTTCTAATCTGGATGTTTTACCGGCGGGAAAGTATCCGGCAACAATTCAGGTAGTTGGTCCTGACATGAAGTCTGTATTTGACAAGAAAGTGATTGTCAATATTCCTGAAACAAGCGATGAACAGAGTCCCCCGTTTGCTCAGACAGTATTGACGGAAGATATTACAATAAATGGGCCGGCAGGTACATATCAATTTCTGGCAACATTGGATCATGGGGGTACTGCAATTGGCGGGAAAACAGAGTTTTATGTTACCGATGAAATGAATCTCCCCAAAATGCCGCAAGAGATTGTCCTTTGCGGTACAGATTCTATTGTTAGTAATTGGCTGAAGAAACACAAAGTCAAAATACTCCCGTTTAATAATGAAAATCAATCGAAAAGACAGGTGATTTTGATTGTCGGAAAGGCACAGGATAGTACTACAATGCTAAGTATCGCACGGCAAATGACATGTGGTAGTAATGCTATTTTTCTTTCTTCTTCCACATTCAAAAATGGAAAGAGTTCTACACGTTGGTTACCTCTTGTTCATAAAGGATTAATAAAATCTATGGACGAAGTTGCCGGTTATTATCGTGCTGATCGCTGGGCAAAGAACCATCCAATTTTTGATGGGATGCCTTCGGGGTGTATGATGGATTATAAGTATTTTCGCAATATTATTTCACAAAATGCCTTATCTCAGGAATATATAGTATCTGCAAAATCAGGATATACCCATGACGAAGCGACTACACTGCTTGACTACCCTTTCGAAACAGTATGTGGTGCAACACGTATTAGCCATAATTATTGCTCAGGAGTACATGTTGGAGTTTGGCATTTTGGTCAGGGACAATTCATTGTGAATACACTGCTTATCGGAGAAAACCTCGGTAAAGACCCTGCAGCTGACCGGTTATTCTGCAATATGCTCAATTTTGGATCGCGGGATATCACTAAACCGGTGGCAAAATTACCTGAAAATTTCAACCAACAACTTGTGGAAATAGGGTATACGAAATAGGTTGAAACTGTCCGGTTTTTACATTCAGCCAAAAGTTGATAATTAATTTAAAATCAAGAATCTAAATTTATTCTGTTGAAACCAAAGGAATTAATCTTAGCACTTTTCGTTATACTGGTCAGCGGATGTGCCGTGAATCCTGTTATTACCGAAAAGCCAATTCAGGCATTTTGTATTGATTTTAACTGGGGACCGGGAGGTGCCCACGGTTTTGCAAAGCCAGGCTTATGGGCCGATGCCAATCCGGAAGAACAAATCAAATGGTACAAAGACCTGGGTTGTAATACGGTTCAAACTTTTGCAGTTTCATGTAATGGTTATGCGTGGTATAAAAATGGGATTATTCCTGAACAACCTGGGTTGAAATATGATTTCCTTACAGAAATGGTAAAAATCGGGCACAAAGAGAAAATGAAGATATTTGGCTATTTTTGTGTTGGAGCGAATAATAAATGGGAGGATGACCATCCCGATTTGTGCTACCGGATGGATGGCCAGCAAATTCCTTTTACCACTCAATATATCGATTACCTGTGTTCCTCCATCGGAGACGCGATAAAGAAAACCGGTATGGATGGTATTATGTTGGACTGGTTTTATAATCCGGGAGGTGGAAAAGACCTTCTTCCTTCACTAAGATGGCTACCATGTGAGCAAGTAATGTATCCGGAATTAATGAATCAACCTTTCCCCGGAAAGGATAAAATCACCCCTGAAATTGAATTGGATTTTCGTCGTAAAGCTATTGACAGGCTTTGGAAGCAAATTAGAAAAATAACGAAGAAAACAAAGCCGGATTGTATCATTTGGTTAACATGTTATGATCTTAACAGTAAGGAGATTGCCGGATCAGATATGTTAAAGGAAATAGATTGGCTAATGAATGAAGCGGGAGATATTGCAAGTACGGAGGCTGTGCGAAGCTTAGTAGGAAGTCAAACTAAACTTATTACCTGTCCTGCAAGTTGGAATCAGAAAGACCCGACAAAAGCTGTTTCCCATGCAATAAAAGCAAAGGTTGGACTTTACGGATTTACAAAACCTGTCGTAGGGTCATCAATGCTACCGATTGATGCCTATCTTACTAAACCAATAGATAGTTTGAAAGGCGGTGCGCGCAACATTGCTATTCTGGCTCGTGTATACAAAGGCTTATCATACGATTACATTAAGACAAAATAAACAAATTATGATTAAATTTTTTTTTAACAAAAATGAATTAAGAGTTTCGGCAATTCTTTTACTGATCTTCTTTTTTTTACCCGGTTTAACAGCTTTTGCTTCAACTACCATTGATCCGTCTGCCAAAGATTACAAGGGTAGAAAGGGGACAACCACTTATGTGTCAAAGTCAGGGAACAATTCAGATGGCAGTAGCTGGAAGAAGGCATACCACACTATACAGGCGGCATTATCGGCTATTCCTGATGATAAGGGGGGGCATATAATCATTGTTCGTCCGGATACCTATGTGGAAGCGAATCTTTACCCTTCCCACAAAGGGGCTGCCGGTTCCTATAATCTTCTGGTTGGCGACTTTGACAGCAGCCTGGGCTCCGGTGCCAGAGGGTGGGTTATTATTGACAGCAGTACCCCGGAGATAGCTGTGATTCAGGATCCTGCAGGATTGGCCGCCGGGCAGGGTAACGCGAAATTTATAATTGTCAAAGACGGACCCAAGAAAGGATTTAAATCTGTGGATTGGTGGGCCCCATGGCGGACCGGGCTCGGGAACAACAATGATGCTTTTGGCCAATGGATTTTTCGAAATATCTATGCGACAGGTTCCGAAGCGGGTATGTATTTTGAAAGAGATATCAACGGTACGATAATTGTCGAGAACTGTGTTGGCATCGGACGAGCCTTTGCCGGAGGCGGTGGTGGCACTGCCCGCTATAGAGACGGGAAATGGGAACCCACCCTTATATTCCGCCGATGTTACTTTATGTGTCTCGACTGGTGGGGAGATGCAGGGGGAGTTGCCATAGCTGGTGAAGACGCCTCCATGCCGGAACACCCCGGTGTGATATTTGAAGATTGTACGATAGTCAGTCCCGACAATGCCGTCCAGGTGCTCAACCCCAGTCGGTATGTCCGGGTGAAGTTTAAGGATTGCCGTCTGATTGTCCTGAACTTCTCCCAGCCCCGTGGTACTCCTTCATCGGGTATCATCTGTTGCGACGTTGCAGATAGTAAATATCTTCATGTGGATTTGGAAGATTGCACCTTAATGGGCTTTAAAGTTTTCGGAACCGGAAAGAGAAAGGGAGGGATTTCCTACACTACCAAAGGCAAGGTTCAGGCCTATGTTGAATATGAACAATCAGTTCCGGAGGGGTTCGAACGCCTTGGGCTTTGGCCTAAAGAACTTTTTAACCATATCGCGGTTCCTGAACCCGGACAGTTGCAGCCTGCTGCCGGTGCTACTGTAAAAGCGTTACCGCCGGTGGATGCGGGAGGCCGCCCCCTGATCAAAAAACTGGGTTCTGTCGCTATTAACAGGATGGAAAACTCTATAATCGTGTTCAAAGAGAAGGTTTACAGCTTTTATGCACGCGACAATGCCCAATTCATAGAGCGCGAGACGGGACGAAAGATAATTGTGCCCGTTGGTGTTGGTGGAGGGCTCGACAACGCGTTCGTTGACAACGACACAATATACATTACCACCGGCAGCAATATATGGGTCTCGACGGACATGGAGCACTGGAAGAAGGGGGAGATAGAAGCTATGAAGGGATTTGGAATCTTCAACACGTCAATCTGCAAGGCAGAAGACAAGTATGTGCTGATGTTCGAGATCGACAAGCCGAAGGAGCAGGCAGGCGCCGCTTTCACTGCGCGGTTTGCCACGTCAAAGGACATGAAGAATTGGACCATCACCCCGCAGGAGTGCAACTATGCAAAAGACCGTTACACAGCACCACACTGCCTGCGCTACCTGGATGGCTACTTCTATAATTTCTATGTAGAGAGAGTACAGGGTTACATGCCTCATGGTCATGGCTATGAGACGTGTGTAGTCCGCTCCAAAGACCTGATCCACTGGGAACGAAGTCCGTTTACCGTGCTAAGTGCATCACAGGAAGATCGTCTGTTACTCAATCCTGACTTCAGCAGGGAAGAACGCCAAAGGATCACCAATGTGGCAAACATCAACAATTCTGATATAGACTTGTGTGAGTACAAGGGGCATGTACTGATCCAATATGCCTGGGGCGATCAGAGCGAATTGGGTGATAACATAGCCATCCTGGCCGAGGCTGTTTACGAGGGGACGATGGAGCAGTTCCTGCGCGGCTGGTTCCCGGAGATAAAGAATTACCGGCCCCGCGTTGACTCTCTGAGATATTATGATGGATCCACTGGTGTCTCATCAGCCTTCTCTAAGGTAGATACCTCCTCAACAAACGCAGCCATAAACGCCAGGAAAAACCCGGCATTGTGCAATTCGGATGTGGTTTTTATGACCGCAGCGAATAATAAAGCATATAAAGCATATGGAGCAACATTCACAGGATGGGGCGGAGCAAATACAATTAAAGAAGTCAAACGACATCATGATTTGGGAATACGTTGTTCGGGGGCGATGTGGTGTCTGACCGCAGGAGCGGGACTTCTTCATAAAGACCCCAAACTACGTGAAGCCTGCTCCAGAGATATCGAAGGTAATCCGGTTGAAGTTCCCTGGTTGTTTGATCAAACCTATAAGGGCACAAAGTCATATTTTGGATGCACAAATCATCCTGTTTACTGGGAATTATGTCGGCAAAGAGTACGCCAGGCGATGGCAGGCAAAGCTGACGGGTTGCATATCGATGATTATATGGGAGTGGCAAGTTCGGCATGGTTTCATGGCGGTGGTCTTTGTGATCACTGTATAGCGATGTTCCGCGAGTATCTAAAGCAGCAAGCGACAAAAGAACAGCTTATAGCAGCGGGGGTCGAAGACCCTGACACTTTCGACTACCGTAATCTTATTCGTAAATATGCCAAAACACGAGAAGAATATATGAAAGTACAGAACAAGATTCCGCTGATGGATTTGTTTCTGGAGTTTCATATGAAAAAAGTCATGGAGCATGTATGTGAACTTGGAGAGTTAGCTGAAGAAGTGGCAGGGCATCCGGTGTTATTGAGTGTTAATGGTAACCCATATCATAAACCACACAGTTATTTGACGAAATACGTTACACATTTCGTGTGTGAAGTTGGTCAGTCCGCGTGGGCAGGTACCAGTAAGATCTCTGAAGCAGTTGGATCTTACAAGGCGGCGGAGCGACTGGGTAAACCCATAGCGGCAACAGCAGCAGGGCAGGATTGGGCTTATGTTAAGGAACATCAGTGTGAAGAACTTGTGCGATTCTGGATTGCCCTGGCTTATGCCCATGGACAGCGATTTATGGTCCCCCATCCAAAGAAGCAATGGTGCTTCAACGAAAAATTAGGTACACATTGGTATGCAGCGCCAACTAAAGCCTACGCGCCTTTGTATCGGTTCATACGAGCAAATGCCGAATGGTTTGACAACTTTACATTTATCGAGGGTGAAGTTGAAGCACCGGACAATGTGCTGTGTACAATTCGACAAAAAGGAAAAATGGGGCCTGTTGTTTTGCATCTACTGAACCTGAACTATAACGTAGATAAGAAACAGATGCAGCTTATTGAAAATCTTGATATTGGTATCAGAAAATCCATATGGGGCGAAGTACTGCCGGACACTTTTGATATTGGCAAAATTAAACAAGCCCGGATTCTGTCGTATGACAGAAAGGAGCAGTTCGTACCAATTATTGTTGAGAAAGAAAAACTGACAGTTAAATTGCCAAGTCTGGGATTGTGGAGCATGGTAGTGCTGGAGTAATTTAATCGCATAGGAAATTGTATCTTGGATGTTATGATGAGTTTAGAGCAAGTAATTTTACGTAATCCTGCCAGAAGTTGGTCGGGCAGGAAAATCAGGGTATTACATCCAGTCTCTTGGAGGTTAAGTGGATAAGCATCAAAAGTTTGCCTGGAAATCCTTGCAAACTGGCATTGCCCTGGAACAAGGCAATTATGCAATCAAACCTAAAAAAGAACAGTAAGCTGATTCGCGGGAATATTGTGGAGATCAAAACAAAAGCAAATGAGATGATCATGGTTTTTCCTGAAGGAAAGGATCTCCGGTCGTGGTCTGTAGTTACTGAAAATCCCTTGGCTAACGAAAAAGTGAAATATCATTCTTCAGGAAAAACTCAACTGGGAATTCCAAGGATGTTTTAAATAAATGACGAATAAGACTGCAACCCGGGGTTGAACCATTTTATAAACAAATTAATGAAATTTAGACAGTTACTAAATAGCTTATAAAACCAACACAATGATTTCAACAACAAAAAAATGGACAACGCTACTGCTGCTATTAATAGCCGGCAACCTATTTGCTCAGGTAAAACTCTCACCCATCTTTAACAACAACATGGTGTTGCAGCAAGGTATGGCGATTCCTGTATGGGGATGGGCCTCACCGGGTGAGAAAGTAACGGTAACTCTTGAAAGGGCCATGACCTCAACAAAAACGAATAAGGAGGGAAAATGGATGGTGAAATTGCCCGCAATGAAGAATGGCGGCCCTTACAGAATGACTGTAAAAGGGAAAAACCTCCAAACCCTGGAAAACGTGATGATCGGCGAAGTCTGGGTCTGTTCCGGACAATCCAATATGGAATTCAACCTGATCACTTCCAAAAACGGAGAAGCCGATGTTGCCGCATCCAACTACCCGGATATCCGCCTCTTTACGGTCAAAAGACGGATATCTCAAACGCCTCAGGACCAGCTTGAAGAAGGTGAATGGACGGAATGTTCCCCGGCAACTTCTCATCATTTTTCGGCGGTAGCATATTTCTTTGGCAAGGCGCTCTATGAAAAACTAAAAGTTCCGATTGGACTCATCCACACGTCCTGGGGTGGAACAGTCGCTGAAACCTGGATAAGCGATGAGACGATGGCACAAAACCCCGATTTTGCCAGTCAACTGTCACAATTGAAAACAATTAACCTGGATGATTATGCAAAAACCATCGAAAAAGAAGTACGGGAAAGGGTAGGGGAATTTTCGACTGTTGATATGGGAATGAAAGGAGATCAGCCAATTTGGGCGGCACCTGATTTTAACGATGCTGCATGGAAATTAATGAGACTTCCGGGATATATTGAAAATAACGGTTTGGAAGGGGTAGACGGAATCATTTGGTTTCGAAAAGAGATCGAAATTGCGCCGGAAGAAGCAGGCAAACCGGCAACGCTAAGTTTGGCCAAGATTAATGACTCTGATCATAGTTTTCTCAATGGTACCTTAATCGGAACTACCCTGTTGAGGGCAGAGAAATCAAGGATTTATAAGATCCCGGAAGGGTTACTGAAATCAGGCAAGAATATTCTGACGGTCCAGGTGGAGGATATTGGCGGTAACGGCGGTATCTATGGTGATTCGGCAACGTTAAACTTACAGTGTGAAAAACGTAAAATTTCGTTGAGCGGAAACTGGAGATACAAAGTTGGTCTGGTGAAATTCAATACAGTTTTGAATCCTAACTCATACCCCACACTACTTTACAATGGGATGCTCAATCCTTTGATCCCTTATGGAATAAAAGGTGCAATCTGGTATCAGGGAGAAAGTAATGCGATGAGGGCCAAACAATATCAGAAGGTATTTCCTGACTTAATTAACGACTGGAGAAAACATTGGAACCAAGGTGAATTTCCCTTCCTTTTTGTACAGCTTGCCAACTTTATGGCGACCGATTCTTTGCCAACTGTGAGTACCTGGGCTGAATTGAGGGAAGCACAGAGTATGACCCTTGCCCTGCCCAATACGGGAATGGCGGTCACTTCCGATGTCGGGGATGCGCTCGATATTCATCCCAAAGACAAACAGACGGTCGGAAACCGATTAGCGCTGGCAGCCCTGAAAATAGCTTACAAACAAGATATTTTATATACCGGACCGGTTTACAAAGAGTTAACTATAAACGGAAATAAGGTAACGCTGACTTTTGATCAGGTTGGAAACGGTCTGAAAATCATTGATAAATATGGCTATCTTAAAGGATTTGCTATAGCAGGCGAAGATCATCGGTTTTACTGGGCAAAAGGTAATATTTCAGGCAAAAATGCTGTTGAGGTCTCTTGCCCTGAAGTTCAACATCCTGTGGCGGTCCGTTATGGATGGGGTAGCAATCCCGCTGACGACAACCTGTACAACAGTGCAGATCTTCCGGCATCACCCTTCCGGACAGACCAGTGGACGGGAATTACGGAGTAATTTTATTTTTGATTGATCAGGAATAAAATAATCCTCAAACGGAATTTGAACGGTTATCTGATATTTCTTTTTGAAAATTCAATTTATTATTACCGATTTTCTTATGCAAAAAAAGATATACACACTTGTTGTCCTGATGGTCGTGGCCAGCATCCAACTTTATGCCCAGTCGGCAGGAAGAGAAAATTTCGATGCCGGGTGGAAATTTCATCTGGGAGATGTGAAAAATGCGGAAAGTGCCGGTTTTTCTGACAAGGATTGGAGAAGCCTTGATTTACCTCACGACTGGAGCATCGAAGGCAGCTTTAAACCGGATAATCCATCTACTAATGCAGGTGCATCTTTACCGGGAGGAATTGGATGGTACAGAAAATCTTTTTCAATATCAGATATCAATTCGAAGCACCGGTTTATCCAGTTCGACGGCGTTTACATGAACAGCACCGTCTGGATCAACGGGCAAAAACTGGGCAATCGTCCGTTCGGTTATTCCACTTTTGAGTACGATCTGACACCATTCCTG
Organism: uncultured Tangfeifania sp.; assembly: GCA_964358545.1. Taxonomy (GTDB): domain Bacteria; phylum Bacteroidota; class Bacteroidia; order Bacteroidales; family Prolixibacteraceae; genus CAINVV01. The sequence continues at coordinate 11,003 of CAYHQN010000090.1, forward strand.
AAAGAAGGCGAAAATGTGATTGCCGTTAAAATAGACAATTCACTACAACCCAACTCGCGCTGGTATTCCGGTTCAGGCATTTACCGGCATGTTTGGCTCACGACAACATCACCTATCCATGTGAGCCAGTGGGGAACTTATGTGACCACGCCAAAAGTTACGGCAAAAGAAGCAGCAGTGAAGATCGAAACAACTATTTTGAACGAGAGTCAGGAAAAATCCAGTCTGAAAATTGTATCAGGCATTATCGATAAAAACGGAAACAGGGTTGCAGGTCAGGTTCAGAATGGGAAAATTGCACCGGGGGCCCAGCTAAAAGTAAATACTTCCTTCAACATTAAAAGTCCGCAACTCTGGAATACGGAACATCCCAATTTATACAAACTGGTTAGTGAAGTTTATCAGGATAAAATACTTAAAGACACCTATTTTACTTCATTTGGAATCCGTTCTCTTGAATTCAGAAGCGACAGCGGTTTCTTTTTGAACGGGAAAAATGTGAAGGTTCTCGGAGTGTGCATGCACCATGATTTGGGATGTTTGGGAGCAGCGCTGAATACGAGGGCGCTGACACACCAGCTGGAGATTTTGAAAAGCATGGGCTGTAACGCTATCAGGACCAGTCATAACCCTCCGGCGCCCGATTTGCTTGACCTGTGCGATCAAATGGGATTTCTGGTCATGGACGAGGCTTTCGATGTGTGGAACCTGCCAAAAATGAAATATGATTACCACCTTTATTTTAAAGACTGGCACGAACGCGATTTGTCGGATATGGTATTGCGTGACAGAAATCACCCGTCTGTTTTTCTTTGGAGCATCGGCAATGAAATTCCGGAGAAAAACCACACCAAATATGGTGGCGCTGCCATCGCCAAAGAGTTGGATGGGATCATTAAAAAGTACGATAAAACCCGCTTCACGACTTCGGCTTTTGCCGGTGTATGGCGCGCTGATACCACATTTATGACGGATAAAGTGGATGTGATTGGAATCAATTATACGGTGGAAAGGTATCCGGAGGAAAAAGCAAAACATCCCAACGGATTTTTTATTGCCAGTGAAACCACTGCTTCGCTTAGCGACCGTGGAATTTATCATTTTCCTGCGGACTCCGCCGTCTGGCCAACTGCTGATATGCACTATTCTTCGTTTGATAATTATGGCACCTATTACGACCGGCCTGCAACGATGATTACCCAAACCACCTGGAGGGCTGTGAAAGAAACCCCCTATGTGGCTGGTCTGTTTGTTTGGGTAGGTTTTGATTATTACGGAGAACCTGCCTATCCCTACCCTTGTATTTCATCAAGCTACGGAATTATTGACCTTTGCGGATTTCCTAAGGATGTTTTTTACTTCTATAAAAGTCAATGGACCAATGATCCTGTTTTGCACCTTCTTCCACACTGGAACTGGAAAGAGGGGCAAATAATTGATGTGATTGCCTATACCAACTGTGACCTCGTTAAGCTTTATTTAAATGATAAACTGATTGGAGAACAGGCTTTTGCCAATACTAAAATAGACTATTATACCAAACAATGGGATAAAATTATCGATTTGGGACAAGGTCAAAAGTTGTCGTTAGACTGGAAAGTTCCGTTTTCACCCGGAACACTTCGGGCGGAAGGGTTTAAACAAGGAAAGCTTGTGGCAACCGATGTTGTTAAAACTGCCGGTGATCCGGCTAAAATTGATTTGTCAGCCGATCGTTCCTCTATTCTGGCCGATGGAAAAGACCTGTCGTACATTACAGTGAAAATAAAGGATAATCAGGGTACTCTGGTTCCTGACGCTGACAACCTTGTTCATTTTGAACTTGTTGGGGAAGGTGAAATTGTTGGTGTTGTCAATGGTAATCCAATCAGTCTGGAACCAGCAAAGGGTAAGGAACGCAGGGCTTTCAGCGGGATGTGTCTGGTGATCATTCAGGGTACCGGTAAAAAGGGTGACATCCGGCTGAAAGCATCATCGCTGGGATTGGCTGATGCAAGGATTAGTTTGAAGAGCAATTGAGTTATACCCTCAAATTTTAACCACTTTTAGAATCAACGCAATGATCTCAATTACAATGAAATGGATGATGTTATTTCTTCTATTGATTGCAAACGAATTGGAGGATAAATCTTTAAATCGAATTAAACTGTGATTTCAAAAAATGGATTAAAGACACTGATTTTTCTATTGTTGTGCCTGTCGTTTATGCCGAAAGTATTTGCTTCGTTATCGGTTACTATAGATCCTTCTTCGGCTGATTACACTGGTTGAAAGGGGAAAATTATTTACGTATCGAAATTAGGTGACAAAACAAAAGGAAGTAGTTGGGGAAAGGCATACCATGCCAGTTCCTGAAGGATTCGAACGGATCAATCTTTGGTCGGATCAGTTATTCGATTTTATGGCTATCCCAAAACCAAATTAAAATAAGGACTGTCAGATAAGATTAATATTAAAATGAGATCATGAGGAAATTTGAAAGTTTAGTAATTAGAAGTTGTTTCTTTATTTGTTTCGCTATCATTTTGTCCGGTGGACCAATTAACGGCCAATCAATTAACGGCCAACTAAATGGTGCTGATAATGTAAATCAGTGGGCCGAACAACACTTTGCCAAAGGAAAAATCCCCCCATTTTCGTTTGTTTTAGGAGGGAAAAGTTCAGACAATTTTATCAAAACCTGGCAGTTTAGTTCTGAAAAGCAGAAATCAACGGAGCCGAATGCGGAAGAAACTGTTTATACTTATTCCGATAAAAAGAGCGGACTTGTCGTAAAATGTAAGGTGACCTGTTTTAATGATTTCCAGGCCGTTGAATGGGTACTGAAATTTTCAAACACCTCTTCTTCAAACACTCCGGTTATAGAAAAAGTGGCTGCAGTTGATTATTCGTTTAATTCCGGAAGTAAAGGAACTTTTGTGCTTCACCATGCAAAGGGAAGCAATGCCGAGCGGTCAGACTTTCAGCCCATCGACGAAAATATGCAGATCGGCAAAAGTACTTATATGACACCGGTCGGCGGACGTTCGTCCGACAACACGGCATTCCCGTTTTTCAATATAGAGATGCCCGGTCACACCGGGATTATGGTGGCTGTTAATTCATTTGGTTCTGGAAACTTCATTTTGAATACCTTATTGATTCGGGAGAATTTAGGTACTCATCCGGCAGCAGAGCGTCTTTTGGGTAATTTATTGAGCTATGCTGCAAAGGACCAGAAAAGACCATTAGAAAAACTTCCCTTCGATTTCGAAACAACATTGAAGGTAATAGGATATAAATAGTTTATCAAAATTTAATTAAAAAATAGACATGAAAATGAATAAGATGCGTTTGCAAATTTACAGTTGCATATTTTTTCTTTTTGTTACTAACCTGGGGTGTATTCAGAAGGCTCAGAAACCTGTACTGGTCAAGTTGCCTTTTGCCTTTACCAGTGTAGGGAGAACCCCGATGGAAAATACGCCGGTACTTTTTAATTCACGTTTGCTGATGGTTGGTAATTACAGGCCCGGAGGAGCACATGCCAAAGGTAAAGACGCTTATTTGTACATTGATGATTTGCGGACAGGCGAGGAAGTTGTCAGGTTTGGAGCGGGGCACACGTTTGTCTCAGCATTTGTAAACGGCAATGAGTTGAATGTCTTTGCCCAGGAATTTTCCGATTTTGGACACATAATGAATTCATACGGGATCGACAGACTGACCACTACCGACCTTAAAAACTGGGAAACCGAAAAGGTACTCGTGCCCGATGCAGGTGAGCAACTGTTTAATTCTTCCGTGTGCTGTGACGATAAAGGTTATCTGATGGCTTATGAATGCATCAAGCTTAAGCCTTATACGGTTTGTTTCAAATTTGCCCGTTCCATTGATTTGTCGAAATGGGAAAAAATTCCCGGATTAGCCTTTACCGGAGAGAACGATTATTCGGCCTGTCCGGTTATCCGCTATTTTAAGCCTTACTACTATGTCATTTATTTGCACCAGGCGGTAGCCGGACAGGCAGGCTGGAACTCATATCTGATACGCTCCAAGGATTTGGCAAACTGGGAACTAAGTCCCTATAATCCGATATTGGAGGCCGGAGAGGGAGAGGGAAATAATAATTCAGACGTGGACATTCTTGAGTACGAAGGAAGAACTTACCTTTATTATGCTATTGGAGACCAGGAAACTTGGTTAACGGTCAGGGTGGCGATGTATGACGGAATGGAGAAAGCATTCTTCGAAAGCCATTTTCCTAAAGATAAGTTTAAAAAAGTATCTGCAAAATATTAAATCCATAGTTATGAAACTGAAACGATCCATCAGACTTTTTATTTTAACAGGTGCCATTTGTTTTATCTGCTCTTTATCCGGATCTGCCAAACAACCGGAAGGTGGGAAGAGCATACAGTCATCTTATAACCCCAAAGCGTTTGAATGGGATATTGCCTGGCCTGGAAGGGTATCGCAGTATGACCTGGTGTATAAGAGTCCACCAGTAGATCCAATGCAGGGCATTCCGCTGGGGAACGGCGACCTGGGCGTTTTATTCTGGTGCGAGGGTTCAAAAATAATAGCTGTGGTCAATAAAAGCGACTTGTGGGACGATGCTACCTTTGGCCCTTTCCATAACTGGAGCGGAGAAGAAGAAGATTACAGCACCACGCAACGCCACGCCTGCCGGATTGTCATCGATTTCAAGTTCCCGGTTTTTAGTACCCTGTACCTTTCTGATTTTAAGGCAAACCTCAATCTGGCCGATGCTTCGTTTAGCCTGGAGGCTACCAGTCCATTTGGTAAGGTCGGATTAAAAGCATTTGTCGATCACCAGTCAGGTGTTTTGCTTTATGAACTGAACAGTGATTTAAATGAAAACATACCAATTGAAGTCGCTGTTGAACGGTTTGGTTCCCGTTCTTTCTCGCACTGGTATAGCCAGATCAACCGGGATGCTTCCATTGGATTGTCTGGTACAGAAGCTTTGGCAGACAGCAGTGGGGTTTATATCACACAAAAATTATTGTCCGGAACATTTGCGGTTGGTGGCAGTGTCATTCAGGATAACGGGCTGACAGTGGACTATTCCCGTGAACATTCACGATGCGCGGCAATCAAAATTTCAGGAAGCCGGAAGAAGTCAGCACAACTGGCTTTTGATGTCACATCTCCCGGTGTTGATCCTGTTTCTGAAATAAAGAATACGATGTCGTCTGTACGCGGAAAAGGGATGGAGCCTTTTTTGCAATCCAACGCGGCAGCCTGGAAATCGATCTGGAACCGATCGTTCATGGATTATGGCGACAATTACCTGAACAACCTCTGGTACCTGACCATGTTTTACGCCAATGCTTCGCAAGGAGGTAAATATCCGGGACGGTTTAACAACGGGATGTGGGGCTGGAGCAGGGATGTTCAGAACTGGAATTTTTATTTCCACTGGAACCAGCAACAATTGTACTGGCCATTGAATGCCGCAGGTTTCCACGAGCTGGTCAATCCGTACCTTGATTTTAGGTTTAATTCATTGCCGCAGGCAAAACAAGATGCGAAAAAATATTTTAATTCCGATGGCGCTTTCATTTCAGATGTGACAGAACGCCGGGGATACAACTCTTCAGGCGAAAAAATCAACCACACACCAATAGCCGAGATTGCCCTTGATTTCTGGAGGCAATATCAATATACCGGCGACAAACAATTCCTGGAAGAAAAAGCCCTTCCGTTTATGATTGAAGCTGCCCGTTTTTATGAATCCATACTGGTAAAAGAAGCAGACGGGTTATATCATGCCGAAGAGGGAAGCGGATACGAAGGGTGGATCAAACTAAAGGATGGTCTCACGGAGTTGGTTTATGCACACGCACTTTTTAATTCAGTATTGGATGCACTTAAAGTTTCCGGCACCAGTTTGCCGGAAACCATCAGGTGGAAAAATATCCTTGGACACCTGGCACCTTTGCCGGTACTTAGAACCGATGATGAAACGATCGTCAGTACTAGTCCCGGCTATAAAATGAACCGCGGATTCTTTAAAGGAGAGTCGGCTCCGACCAACGAAATTCTTGCAGCGGGCTGGGGAATTAAGGAACAAAAGATATTGACCGTTTTTAATCCTATCGGCAAAAGCGACAGTATCAACAGCCGGTTTTATCCCAAAAATGGACTGAAATTATTGGATGGCATTTTCCCGTCAGTTCCCTCCTCCCCGGTTTTTCCTTCAGGAGTGATCGGATTAAGCCAAAAGGATAGTCGCATCTTTAAACAGGCAACTGCCACAACCCTTTTATACGGATCGGAAGTCACCGGCTGGGATCCTGTCCCGATAGTGATGGCACGTCTGGGGCTTGCCAAAGAGTTGGGTATTGACCTGGAACGTTTTCCCGGAAGGTGGCAAATTTATTGCAACGGCTGGGGCCACTGGGGCCTGGAAGACGAAGTCAACAAGGATGCAGAGTGGTTTTTTAGGACTAACACGGTGAGAGATGTTGATTCCAAATTGAAGGATGAAAAATTTCCATTGCCCATGTGGCCCTTCCGGCACATGTCAATGGAATCCATGTCGGTGCTGGCAACGGCAATGAACGAGTCATTATTTCAGGGTTACGATGGAATTTTGAGAATCTTCCCTGCTTTCCCTGCCAATAAAAATGGTCGGTTTACGCTACATGCCGAAGGGGGTTTTGTTGTTTCTTCAGAGATTAAATCAGGAGTGGTGCAGTGGGTCAGTATTAAAAGTTTGTTTGGAAATCCCTGCAAACTGGCATTGCCCTGGAACAAGGCCGTTGTGCAATCAAACCTGAAAAGAAAGAGTCAGATGATTAGTGGGAATATAATGGAGATCACGACAAAAGCAAATGAGCTGATCATGATTTATCCTGAAGGGAAAGATCTCCGGTTGTGGTCAGTTGTCAGTGAAAAACCACTCCCAAATGGAAATGTCAGGTATCATTCATCCGGAAAGACGCAACTGGGTCTTCCCCGGATGTTTTGATCAGTAAATAAAGATCAGTTAGTTCTACTTTACCAAATTGAAAAAAGAGACGGTTTATTTTGTTATATGGCTA
>CAYHQN010000091.1:0-18039 GCA_964358545.1 uncultured Tangfeifania sp.
ATTAGTAACTTAGTATTTGTAAAGAAATACTAATTCCAAACAACAACTGCTAATTTTTTTGTCGGGATCTTGCAAGAAACCTATTTTGATGTGAAAATCACAAATAATTCAACAGTTTGGTGTGTGGGCTGAGATAATTACAAAAGGACTGGTTAAAAATATCCTCCGTACTATCCCTGGACTGAACGAACATCCATTCCGTGTTTTGTAACCGTTTTGGTTGAGTTGACGTGAAATCTCCGTGTAGTTGACCTTTCCTTACTTCATTTGAAGGTGCTCAATTTATGAAATTTCATTTACCAATGGCTCCTTTTACCGCATTTGACTTCCTTCTTTACAACGATTTCCGCATCTGGAGAATTTTCCGTAACTTTAATAGGTCGGGTTATGGAAATTACAAACCTTTCAAATATCCCCTGAGAAACATGAAAACAGAAGATATCAAACATCTTTTTTCCGAATTTGAGGATGCAGCCTCGGAGATTGAGGGTGTGGAGTGTTGGAGTGCAAGAGAATTGCAAGCGCTTTTAGGATATAACAAATGGGAAAATTTCGAGAAGGTAATTCGAAAAGCGAAGGATGCTTGCGCAATTGCAGGTGAGCAGATCGAATATCACTTTCCTGACGTCAGGAAGATGATAGAAGCCGGTAAAGGCGCTCTTCATGAAATAGTTGACATTGCCCTTACCCGATATGCGTGTTATTTAGTAGCACAAAATGGCGACAGTAGAAAAATCGAAATTGCTTTTGCGCAAAACTATTTTGCAGTTTAGACCCGAAGAGCAGAAGTAATCGAACAAAGAATTCTGGAATATGAAAGAATACAGGCAAGAGAAAAATTAAGTAATACGGAGAAACAGCTCTCCGGGATCATTTATGACAGAGGTGTAGATAATCAAGGATTTGCAATCATTCGATCCAAAGGCGATCAGGCGCTTTTCCGGCTAACAACTGCACAGTTGAAATATAAAATGGGAGTTCCGGGAAAAAGAGCTTTAGCAGATTTTTTACCCACTATCAGCATAAAAGCCAAAGACCTTGCTGCAGAAATGACAGGGCTAAATGTTCAGAACAAGGATCTTCATGGACAAAATCCAATCGAGAGAGAACATGTCGACAATAACGCTGCCGTCAGAAATATGTTGGTAAATAGAGGTATCTATCCTGAAACTTTGCCAGCTTCTGAGGATACCGACAAAGTGAAGCGCCGATTGGTTAGTGATGAAAAGAAAGTTCTGAAGGAGACGAAAAAAGAGCAGGATAAGAAAAAATAATATCCAGTTTTGTCGAATCTGGCCCCCAACCGTCCCATGCCAAATAAAAATCCCTGTAAACAAATTGCTTACAGGGACCCCTTTGTAGCGGGGGTAGGACTCGAACCCACGACCTCCGGGTTATGAGCCCGACGAGCTACCAACTGCTCTACCCCACAGTATATTTTTTAAAACCAGCTGTGTCGGTTTTGTGGGTACAAAGATAGCCATTTTTTCCGGTTCTGCAATAAAAATGCGAGTTTTTTGTGTAAGTTTGGATTTTCAAGAAATAGCTACGCATGTCGGCAGAAAGAAAGAGAGACAAGTTGAAGAAACTGTTTCAGAATCCCTATCGGATCGTTATCTTCAACGACCTCAACCTGCATATCATCAAACAGATAAGGTTCAATGCCCGTACATTGGTACTCGGACTGGTTGGCGCTGTGGTGGCCATCATCATTGGGGTTACCATTCTAATCGCGTTTACCCCCTTGCGGGAATACATTCCGGGCTACCCTTCCGGGAAGTTGCGGCAGAGATTGATCAACAATGCACTGGTCACCGATTCACTCGAACAAAAAATCAACCTCTACGACCGCTACTTTCATGACATGCGGGCCATGCTGAGCGGCGAAAATTCGCTGGATACAGTAACCAGAAGAGACTCAATTGTAAGACCAAACCTCAACGAAATGAGGCGATTGAATCAGGACAGTCTTTTCAAGGACGAACTGGACCAGGAGCAATTCAACCTGCACCTTAGTCCGGGCAACAATAGAAAAAGCGGACTCGCGAGCCTGCTATTTTTCCCTCCGCTCAAAGGAATAGTGACTGCCAAACAGGATATCTCCTCCGGTCATTATGGGGTAGATATCGTGGCCAAGCAAAATTCCAGAATTTCCTCTGCGCTGGATGGGACAGTGATCTTTTCAGAATGGACCATGGAAACAGGCTATGTCATGATCATTCAGCACGATCAAAATATTGTCACCTGTTACAAGCACAATTCGGAGCTGCTCAAAAAACAGGGAGACAAGGTGAAAGCAGGCGAAGTGATCGCCATCATGGGTAATACCGGAAGGAAAACCACCGGTCCGCACCTCCATTTCGAACTCTGGGTCAATGGCAACCCGATCAACCCCGAAGACTACATCAGCTTTTAACCCATAACCCACCATGAAGAAAATTGCCCTGCTCGGCTCTACCGGATCTATCGGTCAGCAGACCCTGGATATCATTGCGAGCAATCCCGACCTCTTCTCTGTCGAAGTGCTGACAGCCAACAACAACGTGAATTTGTTGATAGAGCAGGCGATGAAATTCATGCCGAATGTGGTCATTATCAGCAATGAGGAAAAATATCCTGAAATAAAAGAGGCCTTATCTGAGCTTCCGATAAAGGTCTATGCCGGCTGCGATGCGATCGCACAAGTGGTAGAGATGGGTTCCATTGATACTGTGGTGACAGCCATGGTTGGCTTTTCCGGGTTGTTGCCCACCATCCGTGCGGTGAAAGCAGGAAAACAGATCGCACTTGCCAACAAGGAGACCCTGGTCGTTGCCGGAGATCTGATCACACGGCTGGCGCTTGAACACAGATCTGAAATTCTCCCGATCGATTCGGAACATTCGGCCATCTTCCAATGCCTGGTTGGCGAAGCGGATGATTCGGTGGAAAAGATCATTCTTACCTGTTCCGGAGGTCCATTTCATGGTAAATCAGCCGAACAGCTCTCAAAAGTGACCGTCAAAGAGGCGTTGAAACATCCAAATTGGGACATGGGTGCAAAGATCACCATCGATTCGGCTACCCTTATGAACAAAGGATTCGAAGTCATAGAGGCAAAATGGCTTTTCGGACTTAAACCGGAACAAATCGATGTAGTCGTTCATCCGCAAAGCATCATTCACTCCATGGTTCAATTTTGCGATGGATCCATCAAAGCCCAATTGGGACTTCCTGATATGCGAATACCCATACAATTTGCCCTGGGATACCCCATTCGCATCAAGAATTCCCTTGCACGGTTCAACTTCGCCGATTACGCAACCTTCACTTTTACAACGCCCGATACAAAAAATTTTCGTAACCTTGCACTTTCTTACGAGGCGCTGAACAAAGGCGGCAACCTTGCCTGCGTGCTGAATGCCTCAAACGAAATAACAGTTAAAGCATTTATAAACGAAAAAATATCATTTCCGGAAATAGCAAAAATCAACGAGCAGGTGATGGAAATGGTTCCATTTGTTGGTCATCCTGAATTAAATGACTACTTGGAATCTGACAAAACAGCCCGAATTTATGCGGAAAGGATCATCCTGAAAAGATAAAAACAAACATTTGATATAGACAAGATGGTTATACTGATCAAAGCAGCCCAGCTCCTGCTGAGCCTCTCCATACTGGTTATCCTGCACGAATTTGGGCACTTTTTGTTTGCCAAACTTTTCCATTGCAGGGTAGAAAAATTTTACCTCTTTTTCGATCCCTGGTTTTCTCTTTTTAAAACACAAAGAGGTGAAACTGAGTATGGTATAGGATGGCTTCCCTTGGGTGGTTATGTCAAAATATCGGGCATGATCGACGAATCGATGGACAAAGAGCAGATGAAACTGCCACCTCAACCCTGGGAATTCCGGTCAAAACCTACCTGGCAACGATTACTAATCATGATCGGTGGGGTACTTTTTAATCTTATTCTTGCACTTGCACTCTATTCTATGATCCTTTTTGTCTGGGGTGAGGAGTATCTTCCTACCCAGAATGCCAAATATGGAATCGTAGTCTCGGATACAGGTCGCGAAATCGGACTCCGGAATGGTGATAAAATCCTATCGGTGGATGGTAAGATGGTAGGGAGTTTTACCAAAATTGTACCTACCATTGTACTGGATGGGGCCCAAACCATTGAAGTACAAAGGGATTCTCAAAAATTGACGCTTCAGATTAAAAAGGAGGTCATCCCCAAATTACTGACTGACAGGAATATTCTCTCACTTCGTGTTCCTTTTTCATGCAAAATTATCGCTTTCGCCAAACAATCTCCGGCAAGGGATGCGGGAATGGAACTTGGCGATGAAATACTTTCAGTCGACAGTACCAAATTTAAGTTCTATGATCAGTTTGTTGACAAACTGGCGCTTTCAAAAGATTCCGATGTCACTGTTCAATTCGTCCGTAAAGGGGTCAACCTGACTAAAAAAATCAGAATTGGTTCCACCGGGTTAATCGGCATACAAAGAGCCTATGACCTGGAAGGCGTATTCGAATACAAAACCATCAAATACAGCTTTCTCGAATCTATTCCTGCCGGGATAACCAAAGGCTACAGGGCTGTTGGGGATTACCTCAAACAGTTTAAACTGCTTTTCTCTCCCAAAACGAAAGCCTACGAATCGCTGGGCGGATTTATCGCCATCGGGAACATCTTCCCGGGTGTCTGGGACTGGGAGTCTTTCTGGAACCTTACCGCTTTCCTCTCCATCATTTTAGCTGTAATGAATATCCTGCCCATCCCGGCATTGGATGGAGGCCATGTACTATTTTTACTATACGAAATCGTTACGAGAAGAAAACCAAGCGATAAATTTCTGGAATATGCCCAGATTGCCGGAATGGTACTGCTATTCTCGTTATTGATTTACGCCAACGGTAACGATATCTTAAAATTATTTAGGTAAAGTGTGAATATTCAATTAAAACAATTACTATATTTGCCCCGTACGCAAAAAACAGTTAGGCTATGAACTTATTTATATTGGGAGTATTAAGTGGTGCGCATGTCATTATTATTATCGCGGTCTTACTCATTTTCTTCGGAGGCAAGAAAATCCCTGAATTGATGGGTGGGCTTGGAAAAGGCATGAAAGAATTCAAAAAAGCGATGAAAGATGAAGAGGAGCCTACAACTCCTCCGGCTGCTGCTGAAGAGAAGAAAAATGAACCACTGAAACAATAGTTCAAGGATACAAACTCATATAACGACCCCGATGCAACCATCGGGGTCGTTTTTTTTGTAACGATTTACAACTATCTGCGTCTTATTGGCAGATGACAAAAATTGTCCTGAAAGCCGAAAGCTCAAGCGGCTCAAATCTTCATGCTTCCAAATTGGTAGCAGAAAAAGGTGAAGCTTCTGCCTCAAGCGGTTCAGATATAGATATTAATGTATCAAAGGATCTCAAAGCCCACGCCAGCAGCGGCGCCAATATCACAGTATATGGCAATCCGGCAGTCCGGGATACTGACAGCTCTTCAGGAGGATCGGTCAATTACAAATAAAAAAATGCCCCAAAAGTTTCTCCGGGGCATTTTTAATTATTTGTTGTTTGATATTTAGTCTCTTCTCATGATGCCATAACAGATGATCTTAACTATGGCATCCACACTTTTGCCCAAATCATTCGATCTGTAGGGCCCGGCTGAGAGTGGCATCTCCAGTCCGCGGATAGCGGTTGTAATACCAATGGCAACCAAAGTAAAATCTTTGATAACAAACTTGTGCTGCCTGGCGCCATCCAGTAAAATCCGCTTCATCATTCTGATCTCCTCCTGGTCGTATTGGGATTTGATCTTGTCTATGAATTCTACTGCAGCCGTATCGTTTTCAATGGCATTGTAGAAATTCGCAAGTTGCCGGTAGGTAGTGATTTTTGTCATCACGTAGTCGCGCAACTTATCAGCAGGATCCATGTCCTTCTGAAGTACTTTTGCCAACTCTACCCTCAGAATATCGGCCTCTTTCTGAATTACCTCCTGAAAGAGATCCTCCTTACTGCTAAAGTAGTAGTAAAGAGAACTTTTACCCTTTCTGACAGCATTGGCAATGTCGTCCAATGTAGTCTTTTTGTAACCAAATTTGCTGAAAATTTCCTGTGCAATGGTTAAAATGTTCTCTCGAACTGCATCCTTTTTTGTTCCTAAGTTTTCGTTGCTCATCGTTTGGAATTCATCGTTTATTGACCAAATATAATTATTTTGTTGAAGAAACAACAATTTTGAAGTCAAGCTGCTTTTTTTCCAGATTGGCCCTGAGGATCTCAATTTCGACCTCATCGCCCAGTTGATACCTCCTTCTGGATCGTCTGCCAATGATGCAATAATTCTTTTCATCGAACTGGTAATAGTCGTCTGTTAACTCGTGTAAAGGCACCATCCCTTCGCATTTGTTCTCTTCCAACTCGACATATATACCCCACTCCGTAACGCCTGAAATAACACCCTTGTATTGCTGTCCGATCTTATCTGACATAAATTCCACCTGTTTGTATTTGATGGAAGCCCGTTCGGCATTGGCAGCACGGTTCTCCATATCAGAGGAGTGCCTGCACATATCTTCGTATTTGTTGGCGGCAACAGAGGCGCCATCCTGCAAATAGCGGTCCAGCAACCGGTGGACCATCATATCGGGATATCTTCGGATCGGCGAGGTAAAATGGGTGTAATATTCAAACCCCAATCCGTAATGACCTATGTTCCTGGTCGAATACTCTGCCTTTGCCATGGTGCGGATGGCCAGTGTTTCGATCACATTCTGCTCCTTCTTTCCGGTTACATTGGTAATCAACTGATTCATGGATGAGGATACCGCTGCAGGAGAATTTGTCATGATACCATAACCGAACCGCTTGATGAAATGGTTGAACTTCTCCAGCTTTTCAGGATCAGGCTTGTCGTGAATCCGGTAGACAAAGGTTTTCTCCTTCTTCCGGACGCCCGGTTTGCCGATCAGCTCTGCCACCTGCTTGTTGGCCAGCAACATAAACTCCTCAATCAGCTTATTGGAATCTTTTGACTCTTTGAAAAAGACACTGGTAGGCTTTCCTGCATCATCGACTATAATTTTCACCTCAACCCGGTCAAAATCAATCGATCCACCTTCAAAACGTGTGCTCCTCAATTTTTTTGCCAGCATGTCGAGGGTGAGAATCTCTTCCTTCATATCGCCCTCACCAGTTTCAATGACTGCCTGGGCCTCTTCATAACTGAATCTCCGGTCGGAATAGATAATGGTTCTGCCGAACCACTCCTTATGAACCCTTGCATTTTCATCCAGCTGAAAAACTGCAGAGTAGCAAAGTTTTTCCTCATTTGGGCGCAAGGAACAAACTCCATTCGACAGACGCTCAGGTAACATAGGAACAACGCGGTCGACCAGATAAACCGAGGTAGCCCTTAAGTAGGCCTCCTCCTCAATAATCGAGTTCATGTGCACATAATGCGTTACATCTGCTATATGCACACCCACTTCCCAATATCCGTTTTCAAGTTTTTGTATCGAAAGGGCATCATCAAAATCCTTTGCATCGGCCGGATCAATAGTGAAAGTTGGTACCTTCCTGAAGTCCCGGCGATTGGCAATCTCTTCGGCAGAAATCTCCATCGGAATCTTGTTGGCAGCCTCATCCACCTTTTCGGGATATTTGTATGGCAGTCCAAACTCAGCCAGAATGGCATGCATCTCTGTGTTGTTGGAGCCAGCATCTCCCAATACGTCAATGATTTCAGCGATAGGATTACGCGCATTTTCGGGCCAGTCAATAATTTTTGCTATAGCTTTTTGCCCATGTTTGGCTCCTTTCAGATTCTCTTTGGGAATAAACAGATCGAATGGCATCCGTTTACTGGGAACCAGAAAAGCCGAAAATTTTGAGATCTCGACTGTTCCAACCACTGTTTTTTGCGCACGCTCCAATACCTCTACCACCTCGCCTTCGACATCGCTCTTCTTACGTCTGGCAAATAACCTGATTTTCACTTTATCTCCGTCAAGTGCGTGGTTCATGTTGGGCGCCTGGATCAGGGCAGTTACATTCAGCTCTTCACAGAATACCTGACCGAATCCTTTGTTGCTAAGCTCCATGGTCCCGATAATTGTTCCGCCACTTTTGGGTTTCAACCTGAAGCGGCCTTTTGAAACCTCATCCAGCGCCTCATTGTCGCGAAGTTCCTGCAAGGCCACACTGACCAGCATCTGTCCGGTTGTATTTTTTACCCCGATTTTACCGGAGAGCTGCTTATAGTTGTAAACATAAGTGGGCTCCTCGTAAAAGAGCGCCATGATCGATGTTTTTAATCCGGCCTTGTTGAAATTAATCGCTTTTTCAAGCTTTTTCCCTTTTGACATTCCATAGTATTTTAGATTCATTAAATATAGGAAAACTTAGACTGTTTTCCGAATCTATTCGAGAAAGAAAATATTACACAGAGTTGCACAGAGAAGCACAGAGTTCCACAGAGAACAAAATAAGGTTAGCTACTTCCAAAATGATTGGATCGAAACCTTTCAAACGCTTCAAACACCCCCATTCGAAAGGCTCAAGGGTCGACAACTTTTCAAACAATTTAAACCCCTCAAACATTTCAAACATTTACTCCGTGTAACTCTGTGCTTCTCTGTGCAGCTCTGTGTAACCTTCTAATTGTAAAATCCTGAATCCAAAATTGCTTTAGATCGCTTCTAAACAATTATATTTGCAAAATCACCGGTACTATCCGAAACCCATTTTTATCATGAAAGTCATTGACCTAATTCAACCCAATAAAAAAACGATCTTCTCTTTCGAATTGCTCCCACCGCTGAAAGGCCAGAATGCAGCGAAACTCTATGAAACCATCGATGAGCTCATCGAGTTCAATCCGCGCTACATCAACCTTACCACTCACCGCGACGAAATTGAGTACCGGCAACTGGAGAATGGACTGCTGGAGAAAAGAATTGTGCGCAAACGTCCGGGTACGGTTGCCATTGCAGCTTCCATTCAGCACAAATACGGGATTCCAGTCGTTCCGCATGTGGTTTGCGGAGGGTTTACCAGGGAGGAGACGGAAAATATGCTGATCGACCTCAATTTTCTGGGAATCAAAAATATCCTGGCGCTCCGTGGAGACGGATTAAAGTCTGAAAGCCAGTTCATACCTGAAAAAAACGGAAATGCGCATGCCAATGAGCTGGTGGAACAGATAGTCCAATTGCGCGAAGGTAAATACCTAGACCCCGATCTGAAAAACAAAAGTGCCCTTGATTTTTGCATCGGTGTTGCCGGCTATCCCGAAAAACATTCTGAAGCTTCCAATCCCGAAACAGATCTCTTCTACCTGAAACAAAAGGTGGATGCAGGCGCCGAATACATTGTTACCCAAATGTTTTTTGACAACAAAAAATATTACGATTTTGTGGATCGTTGCCGGGCTGCAAGTATTACTGTTCCTATCATACCGGGTATCAAACCCCTTGCGCTGATGAACCAGATTACCATACTGCCAAAACTCTTCAGCATCGACATTCCCGAAGAGTTTGCTGCTGAGGTCCGAAAGTGTAAAACCAACGATGAAGCGAGACAAGTCGGGACAGAATGGGCCATTTTACAAGCCAAGGACCTGATAGCAAATAAGGTACCCTGTTTGCACATATATACCTACGGAATTACAGACAACACCAGGCAGATCGCCAAATTACTATTATAAATTTCAACATGCATCAACTGGTTTTCGCCACCAACAATGCCCACAAGCTGAGGGAACTTGGCGAGATTCTGAAGGGAGAATTCACCCTGCTCAGCCTCAACGATATCTCCTGTTCAGATGATATTCCCGAAACCGGTGATACCCTGGAGGCCAATGCGTCACAAAAATCGTTTTACATCTGGGACCGTTTCAGGATCGACTGCTTTTCCGATGATACCGGCCTCGAAGTGACAGCACTCAACAACGAACCGGGGGTGCGCTCGGCCAGGTACGCTGGTGAAGGTAGAAATTCGGACGATAACGTTTCAAAACTGCTTTCGGAAATGGAAGGGAAAGAGAACCGTTCCGCACGTTTTCGATGTGTAATTTCCCTGATTATCAGAGGAAATGAATTTCTATTCGAAGGTATTGTAGAAGGGGGGATCCTTCCCGAAAGAAGGGGAGTTGCCGGGTTCGGTTACGACCCGGTTTTCTGTCCGGAAGGCTATTTGCAATCATTTGCAGAGATGGATGCAGCGTTGAAAAACAGCATGAGCCACCGTGGGCGGGCGGTTCAAAAGCTGGTCAGGTTTCTGCAGGAAGAGTATCCCCATCTGCCCGACAGATAATGAGGAAATTACTTCTTTCCCTGATTTTGCTGCCGTGTTTCATTTTCGGTCAGAGCCGTATCGGGGAGTGGAAAGCGCATGTTTCATTTACCCCGGTTATTAAAGTTGCTGAAACGCCTGAATCCATTGTAGCAGCCACTGCAAACGGTTTACTTTTTGCGGGAAAAGAGGGGCAGCAAATCACCACAACAACCAAAGCAAATGGGCTCTCGGATTATGGAATTTCAGCCATTTCGTATGCCACAGTTCCCAATATTCTGCTCGTCGGATACCAAAATGGAAACGTCGATCTTTTGCAAAAAGGGGGAATTGTCAATTTTCCCGACCTTACCAGGAAAGCCGGACTCCCGAATAAAACCATTCATCGGATCATCTGCGAAGGGAACTATGCCTGGCTATGCTGTGCTTTCGGCATAGTCAAAGTAGGTTTACTAAAAGGGGAGGTTGCCGAAACCTGGTACCTTGGGGCACAAAATGACCTGAAAGAGGCCAACGACCTGGCCTCCATGGGAGGTAACTGGTATGTCGCCACCAACCATGGCATTTTAACTGCCCCAAAACAAAACAGCAACCTCCAGGATTACCGGAACTGGCAGTTGCAATCCGGACTTCCTCAGCCGGATGCGGATTTTTCATCCATCGCTTTTTTGGATGGATTGCTTTTTGCTCATGACCAAAGTAACGATCAGCTACTCGCCTGGGATGGGAACAAATGGCTCCGCAATTATCCTGAAATAAAACAGATTAAGGGTATTAAATCTGCGTCAAATGGTTTGATCATCCAGGCCAAAGGCGAAGTTTGGCTTACCGGCAAAACCGGAAACAAAATCATCAGCAGTTACCAGGCGGGTGGAACTCCTGAAGAGATCGATCCCAGGGATGCGCTAACGGACAGCAATGGGAAGTTGTGGATTGGCGACAATCGTTTCGGGCTAACCTGCCAAACAACAGCTTCCTCTTTCATCCACCTGGGTTCCAACTCCCCTGGCAGCGATCAGATAACAGCCCTGAATTCAGCAAACGAAGAAATTTTTGCAGCAACATCAACTTACAACACTGTTGGAATTCCCGAAGCTTCCATCTCCATCTACCACGCAGGCATTTGGCAAAATTTCAGTGCTGATGATGATACAGGGCTTAAATCAATCAGGCCCGTTACTTCATTTGCCTTTAGCAGCCATCCTGACGAATATTGGGCCGCCACAGAAGGCTCCGGTTTGCTCTATTTTCAGAAAAACAGGGTCACGGCACACCACAACGAACTAAACTCTTTGTTGGGGGCCCTGAACGGTTCCTGTGTCGTAAGCAGCTTAGCAGCAGACAACCAAAACAATCTTTTCTATGCCAATCCTACCGGGAAGTTCCCACTTGGAAGCTTTTCGCAAAGCGGAAATTTTATCTCCCTCCCCTATCCCGGCCTGAATAATTCAACAACCGGAAATCAGATCATCTCCAAAACTGGTGTTCATTGGGTGGTTCTTCCGCAAGAAGGACTTTTTGCTTTCAAAGTAAAGGGCACTCTAGAAAATATCACAGACGATCAGTATCGAAAAGTGGTTGTACAAAGCCGTTTCAGTAACGGAACAACCTCTCTGATTACTAAGTTCGGTGAAATATCAACCATCGTTGAAGATCACAACCAGGACCTTTGGGTTGGAACAGGAACCGGAGTTGTTGTCTACACCAATCCTGACAGAATATTTGATCCTATGGAATTTTACGGCACCCAACCCTCCCTTGATGATGGTGAAAGACTTTTCAAACCAATTCTCGAAAAAGAAAAAATCACTGCCATCGCCGTTGATGGCGGCAACCGGAAATGGATTGGGACATCCAACTCCGGGTCTTTTCTTTTCTCCGAACAAGGTAATCACCTGTTGCGTCATTTCGACAGCCAAAATTCACCGCTGCCTTCGGGGAGGATAGATGCAATAGCCATTGTCCCGGGGAGCGGAGAAGTTTTCTTTGCCACCGAAAGGGGGCTTTTCTCCTGGAAGAGTGATGCCATAGAAGGAGCCGGTGGCATGGAGAAAGCCTATGTCTGGCCCAACCCGCTCCGTGAAACCTTTGATGGAGTAGCTACCATCGATGGCCTGACAGATGGAACGGAAATAAGGGTAACCGATGTGGCGGGAAACCTCATCTTCAAAACCTCCTCATTGGGCGGCAGGGCCACCTGGAATGCCAAAAATCCAAGTGGGAAGCGTGTCTCCACCGGCGTTTACCTGATCTTTTGCAACTCCCCACAACAGCAAACCACAAAAATTATTAAATTGCTGGTGATTCATTAGTTCATTTTTAATCTGTAATTTGTAATCTGTAATTTCCAGCTCAATGTTCCACAAAACTGAAGGCATCGTTTTACATGGCCTGAAATATGGCGACTCCGGAAGAATCGTAACGGTTTATACCGAGGCCTTTGGCAGGTGCTCATTTATCCTTCAGGGCATTCACTCCAAAAAATCATCAAACAAAGCCAACCTTTTACAGCCACTTTTCCTGCTGGACATGGAGATCGATCACAGGCAGGGCCGGGAGCTTCAGCGAGCCAGGGAAATTCGTACAAATCATCCGTATCAGACCGTCCCTTATGACATCGTCAAAGCTTCCCAAGCTATCTTCCTGGCAGAATTGTTGTTCAAGGTATTGAAAGAGGAGGAGGCGAGACCCAAACTCTTCCAGTTCCTAAGCCACTCATTTCAAATTTTCGATCTCCTTCAGCATGGAGTAGCCAATTTCCATTTTGCCTTTTTGATCCAGCTCACCCGTTACATGGGATTTGCCCCTACCGACAATTTTTCTGAAGAAAGGCAATTTTTCGACATGGTTTCAGGGCTTTTTGTTGAGATCCGACCTCCCCATACCTATTTTCTGGAACCGCAGGAGAGCCGTATTTTCGCAGAACTCATGGCCTGTTCATATGAAGAAATTGGAAATATTGCGCTCAATTCCTCTCAACGGAATCAAATATTGATCAAAATAATTGACTATTTCTCCTTACATCTGGGAATACGTCTTCAGATCAAATCATTGGATGTCCTTCGCGAACTTTTTTCATGAGCAACTCCAATTTTTGTTAAATAGCAAATATCAAAATATCAAACTAATAATATATATCGATCTGAATATCAGCTGTTTTGTGATCAATATTTTGTGAAAAACCCATCCAGTCCTCTTTCGCTTTAATTGTTTTAATTAAATTGTAATCTTTCTATTTTTAGCCGGAGAATTGCCATTCACATTTTTTTCAGTACTTTTGCAAGATATTAATTCAGTATGACCGTAACAAAACTTCCAACTACGAAGAAGAACGCCTTCGTTTCGATGATGGAGATTGCTGAGGAATACAAGGCAACCAACCTTGTGGATCCTATGTCGGGTCTTCCTTGTCCGGATGATTTGATCAACCTTGTTGACAAATACATGCGTGCAGGGAACAACGACTTTTCTCCAAGTGAAGGGGTCGGGTCACTGAGAGAGCAAATTGTTGCTTTATTCAACAAGCAGAATAACACAGAATTAGAAGCCGAAACCGACCTAACCATCACTGCCGGCCCTTTGCAGGCAATGTCTACCGCCATCACCACCTTTGTTAAGGAGGGAGATGAAGTAATCCTATTTGAGCCCGTTCAGGAATCTTATGCCCAATTAATTGAAATGACCGGAGGACGTCCGATTTACATCAACCTGAAACATCCGGAGTACCGGATCGACTGGGATGAAGTTAAAAAGACAGTAACGACCAAGACAAAAATGATCGTTATCAACAATCCTCAAAATCCAATGGGTCAGATTTTTAGTCCTGAAGATTTTGATCAGCTCAAACGCATGACCAACGGAACCCGTTTGGTGATTCTCAGCAACGAAACATTTGGCAATATTGTCTACGATGGGCACCCCTTCGACAGCGTTGCATCGGTTCCCGAGCTTGCTGCCAAAAGTTTGGTGGTCTCATCTTTCGGAGCCATGTTCAACATCAACGGCTGGGGAATCGGGTACATTGCTGGTCCTGAAAAATTAATGGCTGAATATCGGAAAACTCAACAATATCAGGGGTTCAGTGTTAATACACCCACCCAGTATGCTCTTGCTGAGTTTTTGAAACAGGGTCAGAATTTCAAAGAGATCAATGCTTTTTATCAGAGCAAAAGAGATTATTTCATTGAGCTGATGTCAGGAAGTAAATTTATATTGATACCGACGAAATCGACCATTTACCAGCTTCTGGATTACAGCAAAATTTCGGATGAACCCGATACCGAGTTTGTAATGAAACTGGCCAAAGAGTACCAGGTTGCCACTATTCCATTCTCTGCCTTTCAGCATGAGAAAACTAAGATGCAGCTGATTCGGGTCTGTTTTGCCAAACCCAATGAATTGCTGGAGGAAGCTGCTTATCGGCTGAAAAACGTTCCTGTTAGCTTTCAGAACAAGGAGGGTTAATAAAATCTTCATATAATAAGCCAGAATAACCCACTGCGAAGCGGGTTATTCTGGCTTAAAAAGGCCTCATAGTTCAAGGGATAGAACGGAAGTTTCCTAAACTTTAAATTCGCGTTCGAGTCGCGGTGGGGCTACAAAGCGTCTAATCCTGGCGGATTAGACGCTGTTTTATTTTCCTCCCTCTTCGAATAAATATACCTCAACAGCATCCAGACCACCGCGCCGCTAACAACGGCAAAGTAGAAAGTGCTATTGTTGAACAGGGAGGTTTCTGTCTTGTCGGGTTCCAACCCTTCGCCTGTTACAAAGAAAATGATGACCCCGGCGGCATTGTTGATAAAATGGGCAATCATCGGCAACCAAAGAGATCCGGTCCATTCGAGCAGGTAACCAAACAGCGCTCCAAGTAACATACGGGGCAGAAATCCAAAAAACTGCAGATGAAGGGCACTGAAAAGAATGGCTGTAATCCAGATACCCCAATGGCTGCTGCCGGTCATTTTTTTAATCAGATTTTGCAGTACTCCCCTGAAAAGCAACTCTTCGCCTATGGCAGGCAAGACAGCTACAATAACAAGATTGCCCAGTAATCCTCCTATACTTTTGGTAGTTAGAAACGACTTCGTTATCTCGTTTGCCTTATCCTCTGAGGAGCGCATCCAGCTTTCCAGCGAACCCAACCACGAAGGCAATACCAGTTGCTGGTTGAGCAGTGATACCCATTCAATGACCGGTCCGCTTACCAGGATAACCCCACAAACAACTCCCAGCATCCTCCAGGCAGGTCTTGCCGTCAACCGAAGGAACTGAAAAGGTTTATCGTCGAGCGAATATGCGATAAACACCGGCGGCAGAATAAACATCCCCAATGATTGCAAAACCTGGAAAAACTTCAACAGACTCACGTTAGCAGGTTCACTGACATTGGCAAGCATTCCCGATAGGTCATCAAAACTGATCCCCATACCAATGCGGCAAACCAGAAAACCAACCATCGAAACCAGAATTCCCCCCATCAGGATCATGATCAGGGTGAAAAGCACCTGCGTAAAGGGGGTCGCATCGCGAAGAAATCTCATTTTTTAATATTATATCATTCGTTTGCAAAGATATTCATTCCTGCAGGCTGACAAAGTGGCTTTCAATCCGAATGGTTATCTTTGCTGCATGTTTGACAATCCTGATAGGGCAATCTCTTTACAGATAATTGGACTAATGGAAAGCTTAGAAAATACAATATTTGAATGAAGATCGGCAATCTTGACCTGGGCAATCTCCCGCTGTTTCTGGCTCCCATGGAGGATGTAACCTATAAGTCGTTCCGTTTCCTGTGCAAAAAATATGGAGCGGATGTGATGTACACTGAATTTGTTGCATCGGAGGCCTTGATTCGTGATGTCGCCCGCACAAAGAGGAAGATGACGATCTTTGAGTTCGACAGGCCATTAGCCATACAACTTTACGGCTCCAACATCGACTCCATGGTTCAGGCCGCAAAGGTGGCAGAACTTGCCCGACCAGATTTTATTGACCTCAATTTTGGCTGTCCCACGAAAAAAATTGCCGGCAAAGGCGCCGGTGCCGGGTTGTTGCGCGACCTTCCAAAGATGATAAAAATGGCCGAAGAGGTGGTGAAGGCGGTTCACCTTCCGGTTACGGCCAAAACCCGGCTCGGATGGGACCACGATGATCAGCCCATTGTCGATGTGGCAGAACGGTTGCAGGATGTAGGTATCCAGGCTCTGGCCATCCATGGCCGTACAAGAAGTCAGCTTTACTCAGGTGAGGCAGACTGGAGTTTGATCGCAGAGGTTAAGAACAACCAGCGAATGAAGATCCCTATTATCGGCAACGGAGATATTTCAGGACCGGAAAAAGCAAAAGCGCTACTGGACCAGTCGGGAGTCGATGGATTAATGATCGGCAGGGGTTCAATAGGACGACCCTGGATCTTCCGGGAAGTGCGCCACTTTTTAAATACCGGGGAAATCTTGCCCCCTCCCACTGTTCCGTTTGTGGTAGGGAATGTCAAAGAACAACTCAACCAGTCACTAACGTGGAAAGATGATCCCCGAAGGGCAGTACTCGAGATGCGCCGCCATTTTGCCCGATATTTTCCCAATTTGAAAGATTTCAAAGAGCTCCGAATCCAATTGCTCCGAGCCGATGAAATAGAGGAAGTTCTCCAAATCCTCGATGATATTTCTGAAAAATATGCTGATACCACTGTCGATTACACCCATGTTGGATTGAAATAAATTTTTGCTAATTTCGGGGGACTAAATCACTGAAAATGGCTGAATTTACGCGTCGTCATTTTATCCGGACAGGTGTTGCCGGAGCAATTGTAGCCACCGGAGCCCTATCAACCCTGGGTGTTGCACCAAATAACCCCGCCAAAGTCGATAAGGTCGATCTTGGTAAAACCGGATTAAAGGTGACCAGATTGGCCATGGGAATGGGCACCAATGGTTGGAACCATGCTTCCAACCAAACACGTATTGGCCTGGAAAAATTCAAATTGATTGTCCGGGCCGGTTTTGACAGGGGAATCCGCTTTCTGGACACTGCCGACACTTATGGTTCACATCCTTTTGCCAAGGAGGCCCTTAAGCTTTTGCCAAGGGAGGAGATTACCCTCATGACCAAAATTTGGACCGATGATCTTGACTGGCACCCACTCCAGCCGGTAGATCAGATGATCGATCGCATCCGCCAGGAGTTGCAGACAGATTACCTCGATATCGTCTTGTTACATTGCATGACCAAAGCCAGTTGGACCGAAGATAAAAAGCGTTTCATGGATGGATTAAGTGAAGCAAAATCAAAGGGACTCATCAAAAAAGTTGGCTTCTCAGCCCACGATTTTGGGGCATTGGAAAGTGGCGTCAACCACGACTGGCCCGACATCGTTCTGGCGCGAATCAACAACAAACAGATCAAGATGGATGGCACCCCCGAAAAGATCATGTCGCTTTTGGAAATTGCAGGATCCAAAGGGAAAGGGGTGCTTGGGATGAAAATTTTTGGTTGCGGCGGACTCATCAAAGAAGAGGAGAGAACAGCCTCGCTAAAGTATGTGGTCCAAAGCAAGAAAGTACATGCCATGACCATTGGCTTCGAAGATGCCTCACAAGTTCATGATGCTGTAGACCGGCTGATGGGGATTGTTCAACAAGTTTGAAGGGTTTGAAAGGTTTAAAAATTGTTTATGGGTTATAACATTTCAAACATTTCAAACATTTCAAACATTTCAAACATTTCAAAC
>CAYHQN010000092.1:0-18007 GCA_964358545.1 uncultured Tangfeifania sp.
ATTTACTTAAAATCTTAAGGACTTATGCATTACAAACATAGGGTCTCAGGGACCGATATCGTGCAGTAAAGCTTGACCCCTCGACTTCGCTCGGGGACCAGTGTGGTTTCGCTCATCACCCCTCGACTTCGCTCGGGAATGGTAAGTCGCATTTTTTGTTTGAGTACTTCGACTGACAGTCTCAGGGAGCATCATTCTCCTTCCTTCCCTCTCCAAATCCCTCAGTCTTTCCGTCATCTCCGTCGTCCCAGTCGTCCCAGTCATCCCAGTCGTCCCAGTCGTCCTAGTCATCTCCGTCATTTCTTCACCGGGTTCAGTCTGAACAAATAAGCCAGCGTCACTTGTAAACCATTGGTCTGAGAGGGATCATATCCATAATTCTTGTAATCGTAAAGGTTGGTCAGCGAGTAGAAGACACGGGCATCGAGGGACAATGCGCCGGCATGTTTAAAATGAATCTCTGAACCAATGCCACCGGTGAAAAGAAAGTCAACCCTCGAATCGATTGGCTTGCCCCAATAGGGGATAGGAACAACAGAAGGGATGCCGGGAGATGAAGGGTTCATTCCCTGACTGTCGGATAGCAAAAATGCGACAGTCGGACCCAGATTTAGCGTAAACCGGTAGGCTTTGGTTCCGAGGTTGGCATGGGTCATGATCGGAATGTCAATGTAATTGAGCTTGTGCACATAAGTTTGGGTCAATCCTGCAATAGGCTTCTCTTCCCACCCTTTTTGCAAATAGTTGACCTCAACCTGGATGCCAACATGTGGCTCAGAAATCATCCTGAAAAGGAGTCCGGCAGAGTTCCCTGTAAACATATTCTGCTCGACATTAGGTTTAAATTTTACCCTGCTGAAAACCATACCACCCTTGGCCCCGAAATAAAACTCCTTCTTAAACGGTTCAATTTGCGCAAACGCAGATAACGAATACTGAAAAAACAGCAGTAGCCCAATACATATTTTTAAAATATTGAATTTCAGACTATTGACTGAATGGTAAATATTTTTGTTCTTCATTTGCTATTTTATGCACGCTTCGTTTAAACTATGGCAGCCGATATTAGTCAGAGCTGTACCAATCCTTCCGTAAAAGTAGAAAAATGAATCTCTTTTGCTAAATTTGGCTTCAATTTATTTTCAATGACAACCACCGAAAACCTCAAATTTATTCAAAATCAGCTTCCTGCTAAGGTGAAACTCGTTGCTGTTTCAAAAACCAAAAGTATAGATCAGATACTGGAAGCGTACGAGACGGGCCAGCGGTTGTTTGGTGAGAACAAAGTACAGGAACTGATCGGGAAATGGCAGGAGTTGCCAAAAGAGATAGAATGGCATTACATCGGTCATCTCCAAAGCAATAAAGTGAAGCAGATCGTCCCTTTTGTCTCCTTCATTCATGGTGTTGATAGTTATAAACTGCTTTCGACGATCAACAAAGAGGCTGAAAAGTGTAACCGGGTCATCCCTGTTTTGCTGGAGTTTCATATCGCGGAAGAGGAGAGTAAATTTGGTTTAACGCTCAAAGATGCAGAGGAAATTCTCTCGATGCCGGAAATCGGTTCTTTGAAGAATATCACGATAGCAGGGGTCATGGGCATGGCTACATTTACTGATGATACAGCCATCATAAAGACTGAATTTGAGCAGCTTGCCAAAATATTTCAGGTGTTGAAACAGAAGTATTTTGGCGAGAGCAGTCAATTTTGTGAACTGTCCATGGGAATGTCGGATGATTATCCGATTGCAATATCAGCTGGAAGCACCATGGTTAGGATTGGCAGCAAGATTTTTGGATCAAGATAAATAGTTTACAACTAATTTTTTGGGTGGGGACATTCTACACATTGAAAATCAGGATTTCCATATTTTTTGTATTGCTGGTTCTTTGCAGGATTGCCTTGGCCCAGAGCATCACCATTAAACCCAATCAACCGTTAGGTACCAACTATTGTAACGTACCGGTCTTTATTGCTCCTGATTTTGACATGACTGCCACTGCTTCGATCACGGGGATGAAAATATCCTTTAGTTCAGGTTATGTTGCCGGGGAAGACGAATTTCGCCTTGAGGGTTATACAGGCCCTGTATATCCAACCTGGTTTGCCGGACAAGGATACTTAACGCTGGAAGGCAGTTCCAACATCATGGACTATGTTATTGCCATAAGAAAAGTTCAATATATCAACAATAAGAGCAGTCCTACCAATGGATATCGAACCATCACATTTTCTCCCTTGGATGCCGATTATCTGCCTGCCACACAGCACTACTATAGATTTGTGAGTAACCCAGGTAAATCATGGACAGCCGCCAGAGATGAAGCGGCAGCCACTAAATACTATGGGTTGCAGGGATATTTGGCAACGATTACTTCCTTAGCTGAGAATAATTTTATTCAGACAAAAACCAAAGGCGTTGGATGGATTGGTGCATCAGATGCTGCCGTTGAAGGGGACTGGAGGTGGGTAACAGGTCCCGAAGGACTGGAAGATAGCGGGCAGGGGCGTCTTTTCTGGCGCGGAAGCGGATTTCAGGCTAAAACAAATTCTACATATGGGCCCGTAAATGGCGCTTACCACAACTGGAACAGATGGAGCAATCCCCTTCCTGCTAACCCGAATCCGACCAACTGGGAACCGAATGACTGTTGCGATGTAAATAAACCTCATCAAGAGGATTATGCCCATATAACTGTTTTCCCAAATAATCCGTCTGAATCATTTAAGTGGAACGACCTGCCAAACAGTGGTGGCTCCGGAGATTATCAATCGGCTGGTTATTTGATCGAATTTGGCGGCATGCCAAACGATCCTCTCTTACATTTGACAGAAGATATCGATTTGGTGGTGAATGTCGTTAGCTTCAATCCCCCGTTTACTTTCACCAAATGTCAGGGCGATTCGATGAAGCTAAATCAGGCAGATAATGCTGCCGTATATCAGTGGAGTCCTGCTACCGGCTTATCAAATCCCAATATTTCGAATCCAGTGGCAAAACCCAATGCAACAACCGAATATATAGTAACGGCTACGATGGGTACATGTACGTATAATCAAAAATTTATTGTAAATATCAATCCTGCACCGGTTTCATTGCTTAAAAAGGTAGCGGATATTTGCGTAGGGCAACAAGTCACCCTGGATCCCGGAATCCATGCAAGCTATTTATGGGGGACAGGCGAAACAAGCCGGACTATCACAAGAAATAGTGGTGGATACAACAAAGTCACGCTGACTGCCCCCAATGGCTGCCGTACCAAAGATTCATCGTTGGTGGTTGTTCATCAGTACCCAAAAATGGACCTCTCCAAGCTGAATGATCTGACTTGCGGTTCTCTTACCTCCGTAGTGAATATTTCTACCAACATGGGTACCTACATCATGACAAATCTCACCAATAACCAGCAGTTTCAGGGTACAACCGTCACTGTTCCCGAATACGGAAATTATCCTTTTAAAGCGCACGTGACTGATCAATACAACTGCCCGTCAGATACTCCTGTGACCCTTCGTTTTCATAAAATTCCGGATGTCAATTTTACAATAGATTCGACCGAATGTTACGGCTATAATTTAAAGGCGACCTATATTGGCACTGCCAATCTTCCCACATCCCGTTTTACCTGGATTTTTGGCGGAGATACCATCAGCAACAAACTGGGTCAGAATATCGAACAGATACCTTTGGGCGTGAACCAGACCAAGAGGGACCTTGTGCTTAAAGTGACAGAAGATGGCTGCACCGGAACTGACTCACGCAACGATATACGGGTGATTCCAGATTTGAAGATCTTTGTTAAAAAATCGTTGCAATGTCAGCCGGTTCCCTTTGATTTTTCGGCAACCAATACTGAAAATGTCGTGAAATATGAATGGGATTGGGGAGATGGAACGAAAGGAACGGGGAAAGCTACTTCTCATCTCTTTACCAAAGAAGGATACTTTGATGTAAACTTGGTGGTTACCACAGACAAGAATTGCATGAACTCGGTTACATCAGAAAAAATGGTTTATGTGGCGCCCATCCCAACCGTGGGATTTTCGCTCTCACCTGCAACTTGTCTGAATCAGGGAAAAGATACTTTGAATTATGTTGGATCCGCAAACAACAAGGATACCTATTACTGGGATCTGAAAGGCTTTGATAAGGTTGAAATAGTCCAGTCTCCCGATACTACTGCCGGTCCTTTTATTTTTGATCTGATCAACAAACCCAAAGCAAAATTGTCCCTCTATGTCATCTCCCAATATGGATGCAGAAGTACCACCCAATCCCTCGAAGTTAAAAGGAAACCCCTCTTTTCTTTCACTTCATCAGTAATTGATGGCTGTGCTCCGTTGGAGGTACAATTTAAGTCAAAGCCGGATGATCCGGTCGACCAGTTGAGTTTCGATTGGGATTTTGGAGACGGGAACCAGGGTTCAGGGGCCGATCTCAATCACGTTTATGAACTGCCTGATCGCAAACATGATTTGCGGTTGCGAGCGCTTTCAACGGTTACCGGTTGCACCGATTCATTGTACAATGCCGGATACATTACGGTTCATCCCAATCCCAAAGCACAGTTCACGATGGATCATGAAATAGTTTACAACGATGCCCCCCAGGTTATTTTTACTGATCAGAGCCTCTACGCAATCAACTACTATTGGGATTTCGGCGATGCCACCCATTCCCGGGAGAAGGATCCTATTCACAGTTATGCGGTAGTCGGAAGGCGAAAAGTGGTTCAAACTGTGTACAATCAATTTGATTGTCAGGATACTACATCAAAATCGGTATTGGTCGCTTTTAGCAGGATTTTTGCACCCAATGCATTTTCACCGGGAGCGCCCAACGAAATTGACAGGGTCTTTCTGCTATCGTCCGAAGGAATTAAAAAGGAGGGATACCACCTTACCATACTAAGCCGTTGGAATGACATTGTTTTCGAATGCAAAAATGAGATAAAAGGATGGGATGGCAGAATGACCAACGGGAATTATGCCCCGTCCGGAAACTATGTATGGATTTTGGAATGCAACGATTTTCTGGATCGGCCTCATCGCCAATCCGGTTTGCTGACACTGGTTTTTTGATTGGGATTTTTTCTATCTTTTGACGCTAATTAATTGATAATAGGCTTCATGCTTAAATTCAAACTAACTATTCTCTTTCTCCTGATTTTTTCAGGTATCGTAAGTGCTCAAACCACTTCCAATACCTGTGTAAAATCAACTGAAGGAAAGGATTTCTGGTTTGGGTTTATGGAGAGCAGACACCATCAGAACGGACATTATCTTGAACTTACCTTGACTTCCACATTTACTTGTCATTTTAGTATCTATTTCGGACAGTCAACAACTCCTTATCTGTCATCTACTTTACAGCCAAATACGCCTTATCAGTGGCGACCTCCATGGACCATTGTGGAGCCAATCGGTTCCGAAAACATAGAAAAGAAAGCAATTCATATTGTATCAGACCAACCGATGAACATCTTCGCCATGAACTGGAGTCCGAGTTCCGCGGATGCGGCCGTAATTTTTCCGGTAGACGCTATCGGAGATGAGTATTATGCCATGTGTTATGATGCTCATATCGATGAGCAGGCAAACGGCTCGCCAGGCAATGGGAAAAACAGTGAATTCCTTGTGGTAGCATCAGAGGACAATACCAAAATATCCATTACCCCCACCAAAGTTACCGATCAGTTAAAACCTGCAAATGTTCCTTTTCAAATCACATTGAACAAAGGTGAGCTTTACCAGGTTCAGTCGATGAACCACGCCAATCTGGCAGGACAGGGCGATTTAACGGGAAGCTATGTCAAAAGTGATAAACCGATAGCTTTTTATTCGGGTTCCTGGTCTACAACTATACCAGCAGATTTAACAGTCAGTGCCTGGGATCACCTGTATGAACAAATTCCACCGGTTCGTTCCTGGGGACGGAAATTTGTCACAGTACCGCTGAAGGGCAGGTCAGAAGACAGATTCAGGATAATAGCCTCGGAGGATAAAACAAATATCCGCATTGGGAATAACAATCCTTTTGTACTTAGCAAAGGGAAATTTTATGAATTTGTACTTAAACAGGATCAACCGTCTTTGATCGAAAGTGACCATCCAATCCTTTTGGCACAGTTTATGGTATCGAACAGCATCGATCGTCCACCAGGTATTAGTCAAGCCAATTGGGATGGTGATCCACTGATGTTGATAATTAGCCCCGTAGACCAGACCAGGGAAAATGTTGCTTTTGTAGCGTATGACTCGCCAAACATCAAAAGTAAATATTATGTTAATGTGGTGACCAAAATAGAATCTTCTTCCTATATTTCGCTGGATGGTTCGCCAATAATTTTTCAGACACTTCCCAATACAGGATACTCATATGCCCAGATTGCCATTACCAAAGGAAACCATAACATGAACAGTTCGATGCCGGGCAATGGTTTTATCGCTTATGTTTACGGATACGGAGGAGTAGAATCGTATGGATATGGCGTAGGTTTCAACCTCAGCATCAAACTCGATCTGGGGGGTGATATTCATTTTGTGAAGGACACTGTTTTGCTCTGTCAGGGGCAGGCAAAAATATTGGATGCCGGATCGCACTTTTCGAAATTCTTGTGGAGCACTGGTGATACAACCCAGACAGTATTCATCACCAAACCCGGATATTCAAAAGTAACTGCTACTACCTCAGATGGTTGTAGTATGACAGACAGCATCTATACCTATCTCAGTAATCCAATTGTAGACCTGGGAAAGGATACCACCATCTGCAATCCGCGACAGTTTCAACTAAATGCAGGTTCTGGTTTTTCCTCCTATTTATGGAGTACCAAAGATTCGGTTCAAAAAATTACAGTCAAAATACCCGGTGTCTATGGTGTTTTGACCAAAAACAAATACGATTGTCCGGCCCAGGATTCCATTTTTGTCAATTTTGTCGACAAGCCTAAATTCAACCTTAGCAGCATGGACACCCTTTTCTGTGGTACCAGGACAGGAACGCTCAACATCGCCGCGGACAAAGGAAATTTTTCGTTAAGGAGCAGCAATCCGCTTGTCTCCATTCAGAACCTGACGGCAACGGTACCAACATTCGGGACCTTTCCTTTTGCCGTAACTGTCGTCGATCCATATACCTGCCAATCTGATACCTCCTTCACGGTAGGATTTCATAAAATACCAACGGTGGTGATCTCTGTCGATGATACCACCTGTTATGGTTACAGTCTGGATGCAAAATACCTTGGGGATGCAGAGATTGACAAGGCCCGGTTTACCTGGGTTTTTGCCAAAGATACCCTTGCGAATGAAATCGGGCGAACCCAAATGCATGTTAAAATGGGACTCGACCGTTCTAAACGGGACCTTATGTTGCGGGTCATGGAGAGGGGATGCAGCAATAGTTTTGTTATCAAAGAGATCAGTGTGATTCCGGATCTGGATTTTTCCGTTTCTGATACATTGTTGTGCCAACCGTTTAAATTTAATTTCTCGGCTACGAATACCGAAAATGTGGTGGATTATCAATGGGATTGGGGTGATGGAACCTCGATCCATAACGGGAAGGAGGCTTCACATACTTATGCCAAAGAGGGGTACTATGCCGTTCAGCTCACTGCGACAACGGACAAAAAATGTGTCAATACCATTAAAAAGGACAATATTCTTTATGTCGCGCCAATACCTACCGTGGATTTCTCCATAAAAGACAATACTTGCCTGGCGTTGGGTCCAAAGTCGGTTTTATACACCGGTTCGGGAGATGACAAAGACCATTACCATTGGGACCTTTCTACATTTTTGCCCAATGAGATCATTAAAAATCCCGGTGACACCAAAGGCCCCTTTACATTCGAATTGATAGAGAAGCCAAAGACAGGCATAACACTTCAGGTAATATCAAAATATGGGTGCATCAGTCAAACAAAGGGATTGAATCTGCAGCGGATACCCAAATTTGCACTTCAGGCCAAGGACACTGCCGGCTGTATTCCATATGAAATCAGATTGAATGCCCTAACCGGTGATAAAGTTGATCAGGTTAATTACAACTGGAAGTTTGGCGATGGGAAAACGGGTACGGGTGCAACGGTTAGTCATACCTATCCAATCCCGGATCAGCTGCACGACATTACCCTTTACGCCGATTCAAAGACAACGGGATGCAAGGATACACTCTTCAAACCCGGTTATATCACCGTCTATCCCGAGCCAAAGGCCGGATTTAAAATCAATCAGAAATTGTTGAGTAACGAGAATCCTGTCGCCATTTTTACCAATCAGTCGGAAGGTGCCGACCACTACCTGTGGCAGTTCGATGATGGATTGATATCCCGTTTAAAGGATCCTGCACACAAGTACGAAGTGGTTGGTCCAAGAAGGGTTCTGCTTGAATCTGTCAATCAATTTGGATGCGCGGATACCATCTCGGATGTGGTCATGATTGCGCTCAACAGGATTTTTGCACCCAATGCGTTTACTCCCAATGCAGCCAGTTCAATTGACCGGGAGTTTCTTCCTTATTGCAATGGGGTCAATGAAAAGGGATATCACCTGAAAATTATGAGCCGGTGGAACGATATAATCTATGAAGTCAAGGATCACTTCAATGGATGGAACGGACAGCTATCGGACGGCTCTCAGGCACCCCCCGGGAATTATGTCTGGGTACTTTATTTTGTTGATTTTCAGGGAAAATACCATTATCAGAATGGAACGGTCACTTTGATTTTATAATAGATTGACGTAAAAACATTTTCCCTTCGACAGGTTCAGGGACCGGTAACTTTTCAAACAATTTCTACCCTAAGTTAAGAGACGGTTTAAAATTTGTTTAGAATAAAGTTGAACCCACTTCGGGGTTCAGAGCCACATTTATTCATCTGCCCCCGGTTTCACCGGGGGTTATTCATATTAAACCCTTTTCAGGGTTATTCGAACCATAAAGTCCGAAGGACTTGAATATGAATAACCTCCGGTGAAACCGGAGGAAAATGAAACAATTGAAGCATCAACCCTGGAAGGGTTGAACAGTTTATATATTATTAGAATTAAATTTAAACAGTTTCTAAATCGTAGGAATCCTCAACGTATTGAAAAAATCCCTTTTCCGAAGATTTTTTCCCAGATAAAAAATAAGGGATACCTCGTGAGAGCCCATACTGTAGGTTGAGAGATCAGAAAGGACATAATCGAAGCTATAGCCCAGTTGCATAAAAGGGGTAGAATATCCAATCATACCGATGATGGCATCCGGACGGGCAGAGAGGTTGTTCCGGTACCAGGCACCAAAAGTGAGCGCATTGGTTACAGCGTACATTCCCAGGTTCAATTGTTTGAATACTCCCTGTTGTTGGTATATGGCATTTGGTGAGAGAGAAAATCCTTTAGAAAACAGGGACCGGACAAAGTCATGTGACTTTGCTCCAACATGTAACGTATATTTCATTGGCAAATTCCCAATTCTGTCCCCTTCAACAATCGATTGGTTGGGCTGCGTCAGGTGGCTGAGTGAAAAGCCAAAATAGACATCGTCCCTTTGACCAACCATACCAAAGGTGAAATCGGGGAAGATTTTCTGCCCACTTTCTACGGGGATAGCATAATTCCCATTGACGGAACCGTTTTCCTGATTTATCATACCCGGAAAAATAAGGTCCTTGGTATTGAACTGCTTAAGAATGAATCCTGCCTGAAGTGCCGAGGTGAAAAAGAGCCGGTCATTCACTTTTACGTGATAACAATAGACGAACGAACTTTGAACGGTATTGATGCTTCCGTTAACCTCCCTGTCGTAAAGCGCCTGGAAGCCAATAGCGCCCTTCATACCAGGAATATACTGGTCGTAAGAAACATTGTAGGTAACAAATGTATTTCCGGAACTGGGCCATTGATTCCGGTAGTTAGATACTATTCTGGGATAGCTGCTAGTACCAGCGAAAGCTGGATTCAGGTAAAGTGGATTGGAATAAAATTGAGAAAACTGTGGGTCTTGGGCTTTTAAATCAATGGATGAGTACAATCCAATGCCAACTAATATCCATAATGGAATAGACAGTTTTATCTGTTTTACTGCATGGATAATCAGGCTGTTCATCAATGATTCTGGTTTCTTCATACTTATTGTCCGGTTAGAAATCGACCGGATCCTGATCAAGTGGAATATTTGGTATTATTTCCAGCAATCCTTTCAGCAGGTACTGTTTTCTCTCCTCTACAGTAGGCAGGCTTTTTTCAATCTTGGTCAAAAGCATGGATTCAATGTCTCCATCTATTTTACCATACATATTTTCGATGACAGTAAAAGCTTCGAAAGCAATCTGGAACTCCTGGTCGATGATGAGCTGAACGAAGAAGGGAAGGTGCTTGCTGTAATCCAGGCCGTTTTGCCAGCATGAAGCTACCAACCGCTCCAGAATATCCAGGTCCTTTTCATTTTTTATTTCATGGATCAGTTGGGCTACCGAATTTTCATGCTTTAAATCAATAAATAGCTGGTAGATAATCTCTTTAACCTCTCTGCTGGTTGTTTGGTGAAGAAATGCGATCAGCGGGGCAATATAAGATTCGTCACCTTTGGTTTTTATCTCCTCCAGTGCATGATCAATTAATTCCTGGTTACTTGTTTTTATTGCAGATTTTAAACGGTTTAGTTTGTCCGGATTATCCATCAGTTTCAGTTTTCCTTTTTGTGTACGACAAAGATAAAATTATTTAAATAAGCCTGCCGGTTGAGTATGAGTGCGGGGTCAAATAAGATGGTGGTTGCTCAAGAAAGTGCCGGTAAAAGAGGAGTTGCATTTTACCAGACCTTCGGGCGTTCCTTCATAGAGTTTGTATCCTCCCAGATCGCCCCCTTCAGGTCCGAGGTCAATCACCCAGTCAGCAACCTTGATAACCTCAGGATTGTGTTCGATGACAAGAACGGTATGACCTCTGGAAATCAAAGCATTCATGGAGTCCAGTAATTTGTTGATGTCGTGAAAATGTAATCCGGTTGTGGGTTCATCGAAGATAAAAAGTGTCGCTCCCTCTTTTTCCTTGGCAAGAAATGAGGCTAACTTCACACGTTGGCTCTCACCTCCGGAAAGTGTGCTCGAAGATTGGCCCAGATGAACATACCCTAACCCAACATCTTGCAATGGCTGTAATTTTTTAGCGATCTTTTTTCCGGTCGGTTTTTCATTGAAAAACCCGATTGCTTCATCTACCGTAAGCTCAAGCAATTCATAAATATTTTTCGAGCGATAGCTAACATCCAAAACATCAGATTTGAACCTTTTGCCTCCGCAACTTTCACAGGTTAAAAGAATATCGGCCATAAATTGCATTTCCACCTTAATCTCTCCTTCTCCCTGGCAGGTTTCACACCTTCCGCCATCGATGTTGAAAGAAAAATGGGATGGGGTAAACCCGTTTACTTTTGCTGCCGGTTGTTCGGCATACAACTTTCTGATCTCATCATAGATTTTCAAATAGGTGACAGGATTGGACCTGGATGATTTACCTATGGGGTTTTGATCCACAAATTCGATGGCTGTGATTCTGTCCAGATCACCACCGAGACCGGTATGATCGCCTGTTTTCTCGCCGTACCCACCATAATATTTTGACAGTGCAGGGTAGAGTATGCGTTTGATCAGGGATGATTTGCCCGATCCACTTACTCCGGTGATGACAGTCAGGGTATTGAGCGGAAATTTTACGTCAAATCCTTTCAGGTTGTTCTCTCTTGCGCCGGTTATTTCGAGATAATTGTTCCATTTGCGACGATGATCAGGCACAGGGATTTTCTCTGCACCGGTCAGGTATTTGGCGGTACTGCCAACAGGATTAAGTAGCAGCTCTTCCAGAGTTCCTTCAAATACAACCTCTCCTCCATGCTGACCGGCCAACGGGCCAATGTCAATCAGGTAATCCGCGGCCCGGATGATCTCCTCATCATGCTCGACCACAATAACACTATTCCCAAGCTGTTGCAGCTTTCGCAGGACTTTGATCAAACGTCCTGTGTCACGGGCATGAAGGCCGATCGATGGCTCATCCAGGATGTACATTGAGCCCACCAGGCTGCTTCCAAGTGAGGTAGCCAAATTGATCCTTTGGGATTCTCCTCCTGATAAGGTGGAGGAGAGCCGGTTTAAGGTCAGATAACCCAAACCGACATCGCAAAGGAACTCAATTCTATTGTTGATTTCGATCAAAAGTCTTTCTGCAACCACCTGATCTGTTTCTGAAAGCGAAAGTTGTCGAAAAAAGTGTTGCAGCTCTGTTATTGGAAGATTTACAAGTTCTGTTACCGATTTGCCTGCAACCTTTACATAAGCCGCCTCCTTTTTTAGCCTGGTCCCTTCACATTCAGGACATGTCGTTTTTCCACGGTACCGTGAAAGCATAACCCGGTACTGAATTTTATATGTCTGTTCCTCCAACTGCTTGAAAAAGGCATTTAGTCCTTCAAAATAGCTGTTGCCAGTCCAAAGCAGTCTTTTTTGTGCTGCTGAAAGCTCGTAATAGGGTTTGTGGATCGGAAAATCGAATTTGGCAGCATGTTTGACCAGCTGATCCTTCCATTCCCCCATTTTTTCCCCTTTCCAGCAAACCAGGGCATCACTGAAAACGGATAGGGATTTGTTAGGAACGACAAGGTCTTCATCAATGCCTATGGTTCTGCCGTAGCCTTCGCAAACAGGGCAGGCGCCGATTGGGTTGTTAAAGCTAAATAGATGAAGGGAAGGCTCTTCAAAAGTAATTCCATCCAATTCGAAGCGGTTGGAAAAATTTCTGGTTTCGGAAAAATTCTCTTGCGCGACCCGGGTAAGACACTCACCTTTACCCTCAAAGAAGGCAGTTTGCACAGAATCCGCGATTCGGGAAGGAAAATCCTCATCCTCCGAAACCGGCATTCTGTCAATGAGAACATTTATTTCCGAAGGTTTCTTTTTGTACTGGTCCAGTTCACTTATTTTTATTACTTCCCCATCCAGTTCAAGTCTGGTAAATCCTTGTTGCAGAAGTAATTCTGCCTCTTTTGCCAGGCTTCTTCCCTTGTTAAGCTGCATGGGAGAGACGATCGTGATTTTGGTACCGATAGGGAAGGAGACTAAGTAGTTTACCACATCCACCACTTCATGCCTAATCACCTGATTTCCGGATATTGGCGAAAAAGTCCTTCCAATTCTGGCATAAAGCAATTTGATGTAATCGTATATCTCAGTGGATGTACCTACCGTGGATCTTGGATTGCGGGTATTTACCTTCTGTTCGATTGCGATGGCTGGTGGTATCCCTTTTATGTAATCCACCTCAGGTTTGTCCATTCTGCCAAGAAACTGACGGGCATAGGAGGATAGCGATTCAACATACCGGCGCTGCCCTTCTGCATACAAAGTATCAAAAGCGAGGGATGATTTTCCGGAACCTGAAAGTCCCGTGATGACTACCAATTTATTCCTGGGAATCTTTATGTCGATATTTTTTAGGTTGTGAACTTTTGCACCTCTAATTTCAATATATTGATTTTTAAGATCTTGAGACATAGTGAGCCGTTTGAATGTTCGATTTTACGAACCGGTAAATTTACAAATACTTTCCTGTTTTGTGTGAATATTAAAAGATTGTCAAATCTTGCAGGATAGTGGGTATGATTGCGGAATATTCGGATTTTGTACTGTTATTTTGTATAACTAGTACAAATAGATTTTTTTATAGAATATGATCAAGAGTGCCTTACAAATAGAAAGGGCAAAGTATGCGCCAAAGGTGCCAAAAGCTTTGCAGGGAAATGTTAAAATAGTGGCCGGGAAGAGTACTGAATCAGTTGCCGACCAGGATGAAATAAAGAAGCTCTTTCCAAATACCTACGGGATGCCGATCCTCACTTTGGAAAAAAGTGAGGAAGCCGTTACTACAAAGATTGTGAATGTTGGTGTTATTCTGTCAGGAGGACAAGCTCCCGGAGGTCACAATGTGATATCCGGTATTTTCGACGCTTTGAAAAAATTGAATCCAGCCAACCGTTTGTATGGTTTTCTGGGCGGTCCCAGCGGGTTGGTGCTTCACGACTACATTGAACTTACCCCTGATATCGTTGAGGAATTCAGAAATACAGGCGGATTTGACATCATTGGATCAGGCCGCACCAAACTGGAGGAAAATGAGCAATACGATAAAGGACTTGAAATTTGCAAGAAACTCTCCATTTCGGCAATCGTCATTATTGGTGGTGATGATTCCAATACCAATGCCTGTGTTTTGGCAGAGTATTATTTGAAGAAGAAGAGTGGCATACAGGTAATTGGATGTCCCAAAACGATTGATGGCGATTTGAAGAACGAAATGATTGAGACATCTTTTGGTTTCGACACCGCCTGTAAAGTCTATTCCGAATTGATTGGAAACATCATGCGTGATGCTACTTCCGCCAAAAAATATTGGCATTTCATCAAATTAATGGGACGTTCAGCCTCTCATATCGGATTGGAATGCGCCCTTCAGACTCAGCCAAATATTTGCCTGATCTCTGAAGAAGTAGCATTCAAAGAGCAAACATTGCAACAAATAGTGGATGACCTGGTTAGAACCATTACCAAGCGGGCCGTCAACAACGAAAATTTTGGTGTCGCGCTGATTCCTGAAGGTTTGATAGAGTTCATTCCTGAAATGAAAATATTGATCGAAGAGCTGAATGAGCTTCTCGCCGAAGGTTCGGTCTCCGCTAAGGCATTTATAGCAATTGCAACAGATGATGATAAGCGTGATTTTGTGATCAAACACCTTTCTGAAGCATCAGGTAAAGTATTTAAGGTACTACCCAAAGGGATTGCCAAACAGCTTACCCTTGACCGTGATCCTCATGGAAATGTGCAGGTTTCAAGAATTGAGACAGAAAAATTATTGATCGAGATGGTTGAAAAGCAGCTCTCTATCCTGAAAAAACAGGGAATTGCCAAGGTGAAATTTTCGGCTCAAAACCACTTTTTTGGTTACGAAGGACGCTGTGCGGTACCTTCTAATTTTGACGCAGATTACTGCTATTCTTTAGGTCAAACAGCCGCTATACTCATTGCTGGCGGGAAATCCGGTTACATGGCTTCTGTCAGAAACACGACAAAATCCTCAAATGAATGGGTTGCCGGCGGAGTTCCGATTACCATGATGATGAACATGGAGCGGAGAAATGGAGTCATGAAGCCGGTCATTCAAAAAGCATTGGTTCAAATGGACGGTGAGCCATTTAAGGCATTTGCTGCAAATCGTGAGGAGTGGGCTATTCATACTTCCTTTGTCTATCCCGGGCCAATTCAGTACTGGGGACCTGCGACTGTTTGCGATGCAACCACCAAAACACTTCAGTTGGAGCAAAATAAATAACAGTTTGTTTTCCTAACGGATGATAGTTTATATACAAAAACCGTCGGAAAAACATTTTCCGGCGGTTTTTATTTTTCGTTGATCAAACAAACCGTATGGCATGCCACGATTCCGGCAGTCTCCGTTCGCAGTCTCGAGTTCCCGAGAGAGACGGGGATAAAACCCTTTTCCAGGGCCAGTTTTATTTCCGAGGGGTCAAAATCTCCTTCAGGACCAATAAGTATAAGAATATTTTTGCCAGGAACAACAGAATTTTTGAGGGATCTCTTTTCACCGGATTCGCAATGGGCAATCAGTTTAATGCCGTCAAAAGTTGAATCGACTAACTCTTTGAATGAGGTCAATGAAGCAAGATTGGGAAGAAAGGTTTGCCCTGACTGTTTCATGGCAGAAATTAATATTTTCTCTAGTCTTCCAATTTTAATATCCTTACGTTCAGAATGTTGACAAATTATTGGAACAATTCTGTCAATACCAATTTCTGTTGATTTTTCAAGAAACCATTCAAATCTTTCGTTGTTTTTAGTGGGGGCAATAGCTATGGTTAAATGAAAATTACGGGTGTTTTGAAATTTTTCTTCTTCCACTATCCCCAGGAGGCATCTCTTTGAATCAGGATACAGAATGACAGCTTTATACAAAGATCCTTTCCCGTTCATAAGTTGAACCAGATCCCCCTTTTTTAGTCTCAATACTTTGATGCAGTGCTTCGATTCATCAGCATTTAGTTGAATGGATGTGCCTGATATGTCAGGGATATAAAATGAATTCATTTGTTTATATATTGTCTTTTAATGGCCAAATGGAATACCCACATAATCATTTTCGGTTGGTGTATATATTCACTCATGGGTATTTCATCTTATTCCGGCAATTTTGTGTTTAAAAAACATACAACAATTCTAAACATTTTTTAACTTGAATTGTTAAATACTAAATTAGGATAGCATTTTAAGGATATTTGGCCCTTTTCCTAATAAGAATCATGCTTGCGAAACCTATTGGCCGTAGTTTCGTAAGAATACAAATAAGAAAAGAGAATCTTTTATTCATCAGATTTGAAACAATTTAGCGTAATTTCTTAGAAAAATGAATCTTATTGAATGATTTGTTAAAATATTGTAAAATAAATAAAAAAATAGTTGTATTTCTTTTCAATCTTTTGTTAATTTGTGAAACCTATTAGAATAATTGTTAAATACGTATATTGTCATCAATCTTAAATCATCGATTATGAAAAAAATTAGCTTGATCATCGTTTTTTTCTTCGTGAGCAGCTCCCTTATTTTTGCTCAGGAGAAAGGTGAAAAATTGCCGTACAACAGATGGGAAATTGGCATTAATGCGGGAGTGGCAAGTTTTGTCGGTTCTGTTGATGTTTCAAAAAACAACTTTCTGCACAAATTCAACGATTTCAAAAGCGATTTGACTTTCGGATATGGGTTTAATGTAAAGAAAAACTTCACCCATGTGTTTGCATTGGAAGCTGCGTACAATGGTACAACTTTGACCGGGACACCCAAAAGTAGTTATGTAGGTGGCAAAGCATTCAAAACGGGAATAAACGAGATAGATCTGAACACTGTTTGGAACATGAACAACTTATTATCCAAAAATAAATTCGATCGTAAAGTTTATTGGTATACCAAACTTGGTGTTGGAGCTACGCATGTTAAAAACATTGAATATACAAATACTACTGTGATGGAGCCATGGAGAGCCTGGACAATTCCTGTTGGAACAGGTGTTGCCTTCCGTTTGAGCGACAATATTAAATTGGATATTGGTACTCAGTGGAGTTGGGTAAATTCAAACCGTTTGGATGGTGCTAACCAAGGTGGTATCGGTTCAACCTATCTGATCGGTCAGGTTCGTGAAAAATATTTGTACACACATGCTGGTTTGTCTTTCATGTTGGGTAAAAAGCCGGTTAAGCCCGCTCCTGTAGTTGAGGCACCAAAACCACAACCAAAACCAGAGCCAAAACCAGAGCCAAAACCAGTTCCACCAGCACCTCCAAAGCATGTAATTCCTGCTTGTGTTGGTGAAATTTTCAAAGTATACTTTGCATTTGACAAATGGGATTTGAACCCTACTTCTAAATCTGAATTGGATCGTTTGGCCAAGGATATGCAAGAGAATCCTTCTGTAAACCTTGAGATGAAATCACATGCTGACAGTAGAGGCCCTGCAAGCTACAACATGAAGCTTACTGAAAAACGTGGAAAATCAGTTCTGGATTACCTGACTGCAAAAGGGATCAGCGCTTCAAGAGTTAACGCACAGGCTTTCGGTGAGA
This sequence comes from uncultured Tangfeifania sp., assembly GCA_964358545.1. Taxonomy (GTDB): domain Bacteria; phylum Bacteroidota; class Bacteroidia; order Bacteroidales; family Prolixibacteraceae; genus CAINVV01. The sequence goes on from CAYHQN010000092.1 coordinate 17,676, forward strand.
CGCAACCTGTCAACAAATGTAAAGATGGCGTGAAATGTACTGAAGCTGAATATGCTGTCAACCGCAGAACAGAAACATTGGTTATCGAATAATCAAAACGTTAAAATTAATAAAGAAGCCGTCCTTGATTTCAGGGACGGCTTCTTTATTAATTTCCATGCATGGCAATTTATCAAAAAGGAGTATTTTTTTTACTTTATCCTTTATCCTTTTTACTTTATCCTTTTCTTTTATGGTTTATGTCATTACTGGTGGACCTGGATTTGGTAAATAATCACAGCGATTCAGCTCAAAAATAATATTGTTGAAAATTAAATAGTTACAATAGGTTG
>CAYHQN010000093.1:0-17517 GCA_964358545.1 uncultured Tangfeifania sp.
TAATAGTATTGATTTTGTTTACACAGAGTTACACGGCCCTTCGACTACGCTCAGTGACCGGTTCCCCGTTTCATCGTTTCCCTGTTTCATTGGAGCATTCGCCCCCTCTCGCCCACTCGCCCAGTCTACCACTCTTTTCTTAGCCGCGCCAGACTTTCGGAAACCTCACCAGGTCCGCTATATGAACCTTCTTTCCCGTTTCTATCGATTGACGTGCGGCGATGCCGATCAGGCTTGACATGATACCGGCCCGGCTGTCGGCCCGACTGTTGAACTGATCTTTGGACCCTGGTTTGAATATCAGCTCTTTGAAGCGGTCATCGGCGCCTCCATGGCTGCCTTCCGCTGGTTTGAGTATCCAGTATTTGGTCGTCTTCCTGTCCCTGGTAAGGCGGAATTCATAGGTGCCTTCAACATTCCAGGGTTGACTGTAATTGAGGTTGACATCCAACTTTCCAAATTCGCAGGAAAAAGAGATCCGCTGACCTTCGTAAGGAAGGAAAGTGTTCATCGTATAGGTCAGTTGGGTGCCGTTGTCGTAATTCACCTGCACGGAACTGGTATCATAAATGTCGATTTCGTTGTCCCAAACACAGCCATCACGGTAGTAACCATCTACCTCTTCGCAATTACCATACAATGCCATCATGCGGGCATCTTTGGTCATGTCCCAATAGAACTTGCATCTGGCTGTAAAGGCACAATCCCGGCAATTTCTGCCCCTAAAATTGTTGTTATGACCATAAAAAGCAAGTTTCCCTATCGCCTGAACATCAACAGGCTCCGCCTCGAGCAGCCAGTTGATCAGGTCGAAATGGTGAGAAGCCTTGTGCAACAACAAAGATCCGGAGTAGGCTTTTTTTCCATGCCAACGCCTGAAATAAGAGGCGCCATGGGAAGTATCCAGGTGTTCCTGGTAATCGATGGCTATCACTTTCCCCAATTCGCCCGAGAGAAGGATCTTCTTCATTTCGATCGATTCGTTCATGTGGCGCACATTGAACCCGACTAAAACTTTTCTGCCCGTTCTGACTTCAGCATCGGCAATCCGTTGGCATTGGTCAGCATCAATAGCTATTGATTTCTCCGATATTACATCGCATCCGAGCTCCATGGCCCGAACGATGTACTTTTCGTGGAAACAGTCGGTGGTTGTTACGATGACCAGATCGGGTTTCGTCTCTTTGATCATCTGGTCGAAATCGGCAGCCGGAAAGCATTTGCAATCGACTCCCATTATCTCCCTGGCTGCCTCTGCCCGTTTGGGATTGATGTCGCACAAGCCCACAAATTCGACATAATCGCCAAAACTTGCAACCACAGACTTTCCCCAATTGCTGGATCCGCGGTCGCCGGTTCCCACCAATGCCAGCCTCTTTTTTCCTGATGGCTGCACCATGCCCTTTTTCTCCGATGCCAGTGCCGGAGCAGATAAGAATGCGGATGCAGCCATAACAGTTGCACCCTCTTCCAAAAATTTACGACGTTTTATTAATCTATTCATAATCAGTAATTATGAGTTTCCACATTCTTACTTGGTTGGAGCGGGACACTCTTTGGCAAATTTGAGCGCCTCATCCTCGTAGATACACCCGGTCATTTCGCCCAAAGAGGTACGGCTGCAATAGCTGTAACGTTCAAAACCACCGAAATCCTCTTTTGTCAGCATGTATCCGAATGCATCGTTGGTCAAGCCGAAAAGCATTGGCTGCCCGGTATTCATCTTTCTTTTTACATAGAAACCAATATTTGGCAAAGCTTCGCCGGGAATGGTCAGGATCTGGGCCTTACCAATGTTCAAAAGGTTCAATCGGGTTGTAATGGAAGAGAAATCACTGTTTTTCGCATAATCAGCAGCAAGAGGTGAATGTTGCAGTACGAACCTCATTATTTCTGAGTCGATGGGGAATTTGATTGTTTTGGAAGCACAATAAATATTGGCATTTGTATCTGCCTTTGCAGGTTCGATGATACGCAATGCTTCATCGGCCATCAGGGTGCCGATCCGGATGCACTCATCCCAGTTGTTGTTTTCCTTACCTCCATCAACTTTGGTATCGATTCTGGTATCTGCGGTAACCATTCCGCCCTGGGCGCTGTTCATGAAGATGGCCATTCCACCCACTTTTGATTCAACACGGTCGTAAAGCGGTCCGCATAAGTCTGGACTGATCAATTTGCGGCCTGTACCCAGGATTTCAGGATGTGTGGCATAATTGACCAGTGTGGCAATGGGTTTGCCTGTGTTTTTTCCTGAAGTCGCAATAGCCTGGATAACGCCCATTCGGGGATCATACAACTTTGGCGCGTAGTAGTTGTAGGCAATTTTCCCTTTAGCCTCACCAACCGCGGTCCTGATGGAAGCAGGTTCGAGTTTGGCAACAGCTTCGTTGACTGCATCTGCAATCTGTTTGACACACCAATCGAGGTATTTCATGTCGGCACCAGTATTCCCTTTTACATCGGTAAAGCCATAAGCATCCGGACAACTGTGTGCATGGGTTACACCGATCAGTACATTTTCAGGAGCAATTCCCTTGATCAGTTTGCGGGAACGGTCTCCAAGAAAAGCAGGCCATCCAATGTTATCCACGCCAACTATTGCTATTTTGGTTGCTCCTTTTTCAAGAACAAAGGCACGAACAGTCAGCTTCCCCTGCCATCCTGTAGGCATTTCAGGAGTTCCCATTCCTCCGGAAATCGGGATCAGGTGATCAGGTGTGATGTCCCTCATCGCCGCACCGGCCTTTAAGGTCTGCCCCTTTGCTGGAGCTATAAACATTACAAGTAATACAATCAGTAGTAGTCTCATGATAAAAAAATTAATAATTGGGAAATGTGAAAATATGAAAATTGGGATTTGTGGGAACCCAACATTGAATCATTGAATTTTAGTATATGCTTTTGACGCGATATTTGATAAGCGCTTTTCATTTCCACATTTTCCAATTTTCACATTAATATAGGTATATTGGATTTGTATAGATCCAAGGTTGCCACTCTTTGCCGGGTTTTACTTCGACTTCGAGGCGATAGGCGCCTTTGGTGAATGATTTGTCAAATGAATACTGATAAGTTTCACCGTCAGTCACTTCGATTGTCTTGCCGTCTTTGATCAGGGTAAAACGCCCCGGATACGGAGAGATAGCCGTCAGTTTTCCCGTGTCAGCTACCTTGATTGAATCACCCATCATACCACACATTTTCCCGTCTGTACCTTCCCCATACCAGCAAAATCCTGTTGCATCGGCTAAAAATCTGAAGGCGGTAAAATGGTGTCCCAGAATCATGTGATGAGAAATATTTTTGGCTGTGAGGCTATCCGCAAAGAGGTAATTGACCGAATTGTTGAAGGAGGTTTCATAGGTATTCACCAGCATCCATCTGAAGATCCATCCGCTTTGGTCGGGTTCATGGAACATCCAGCGGTTCCAGAATGAAACTTTCACCGTATCAAGGGGTTTTGTATCGATACCCATCCATTGAACACGGCCATCCTTCAGGTAACGTGCCCTGAAATTGACATTTTCGTGCTCATCCACTGCCGAAAAGCCTACGATCTTACGGTGTGTGTTCAGTGAGTCCCAGCGGGCCAGAATAACCGTTTGGCGTTCAAAAATGGTGTGGTATGCCCAGGCGCGGTATTTGGATGCATTGATTAAAAAGTCGGTAAGAATTGGTAAAGTCGATTTTTTTTTCAACACATTGGTGTGAAAATTATAAATCTCCATACCTTGAAAATACTGGTTTGCCCAATTGTGCGGGATTTCCGTGTGAGAATAAAAAAGCATGCCCCCTTTGGAAACTATTTGTTTGGAGACGGTGTCTTTGTTGATTTTCCAGTCGATGACCGTTGTATCCATCGGCCAGGATACGAAATCCTGTTTCTCGCTGCCAGGTTCAACCAGTACACCATCATACATTCCTTTGTAACCTCTCGGAAATGAGTCGAGGTTACCGTGCGGATGGTCAGTAAGAAAGATGAAATTGATGTCGCGTAGTTTGGCTGCGGCAATTAATTCATAAATCGTCCCTTTGCTGTCATGCGACCAATAGCTGTGCAGGTGCAGCACTCCCCGGTAGGTTTTCAGGTTTGAAACAGGCAGACACTCCTTTTTCTTTGACTGAAAGGCCTCTACCTGCCTTTGGAATTTAGGATAAGTCACAAATCGGTGCCAAAGCGGCTTGGCAAAAATGAACAGCAAACCTATCAGTACTACCGCCAACATGGACAAAAGCATATTTCTAATAGCTTTTCGTAGTCGTTTTATATTCATCTTTTAATAGTCATAGTCTGTTGTTAATAGCAATATGTGGGATTTAAGGACACGCAGGACAATAAGGACAATGAGGACCTTTGGTGGCTCCGCTCTCATCTTCCCATCTTCCCATTTTCTCATCTTCCTTTTCAACTTTGCTCAGGGACCAGTTCTTCATTCCGTCTATATTTCCGTCATCTCCTAGTCTCATCTTCTCATCGCCCCACCACCTCCGTCAAATGTCTGATCAGGTCCATGGAGTAATCTCCCATGGTTGGTCCGAACCATCCCATCAGTTTGGGTTCATATTCGTCCATATAGAAATACCTGCCGGGAACGATGTAGCCCACATAACTACCGTTGAAGCTGGAGACCACCGCACCGAAGCCTTTCGCAGCAAGGGCATTTTTTATCTGGAGTGCATACTCGCCGCTGAAATCGCATGGCGCCGAAATCCAGATCAATTTTCCGATCCGGACTGCCTGAAAAAAGACATTTTGAGGCTCCGGCATCAATTTGTTGCTCAACCAGGAGGCCAAGTTGATTTTGGTCGTCAGCCGCAGGTGGTATTCAGGCATTGTAACTCTCAAAGTAGCAGCCGACAAGGTGGAGGTCTCCTGGTAAACGGAGGAATGGAGCTTTCGGATCAAACTATCTGCCAGTGATTCACCAATGTAACGGGCACTTTCAAATCCTTTGCCTTTCCCTGATGGACTCTGACTTCCGATTGATCCGGCACAAAAAAGGGCAACATCAAAAGAGCTGGTTTCCATTTTTCGCTCCCAGTAGCCTGGATAGTCGCCGCTGAATTCCATGTTGCCGGCACCTTGTGTGGTGGCATGGGCAGAAAAAGTACCGATAACAGCTTTTCTTTTCCCTTTCTGATCCAGAAGGATATAGGAAAAGTCGTTGTTTTTGGTGCCCAGCTCCCCCATGAAACGGTTTCTGGTATAACCGGCTGCGTCGAAGCCCCCATATGTCAGTTGTGATTTTGAAAGATCTTTGACAGCAAGTTCTGCCGCCTTCACGATGCAACTAACCAGCCATTGCTGAATCGCCATATTGGCTTTTCCTGCGAATTGCTCCCCGATGAAACCCGGTCCCCAGGCTCCCACACTGGAGTGACTATGCGTGGCCGAAAAAAGAAGCTGATCCCTTGAGATACCTTTTGCAGCCAACTCCACAGTAACCAGATCTATGAGATTGGACGGCATGATCAACAAATCCGCACCAACAAAAACCATCAATTTCGGACCCACTTTCAGCGCCACCGATCTGACAAAAATGCTGTCATGAACACCTGTGGCAGGCTTCCCCTTGCGGTTCCCAAACCCGGCCAACGGTACATTGACAAACTTACCATTTGCAGCGTTATCGGTCGAATTATTGATGGTTGGCGTGATACTGACTTTGGAGAATCCAGATAAAACCGAATCTGTAACAGCGGTTTCGGTTCTCTTCAGGCTATCAACACGCGACATTGTCTGCATAAAATATGCTGAAGTAATGAATGGATCATCTTTCACGGAGCCAGTGGAAACCACGAAAAGGAATCCTATTGTTGCCACCAAAGCGATAAAAATGTAAAAAAAAATTTTCATTCCCGTCAATATATAAGGGAAATAATCTTTGCGTCTTCTTTGCGATTCCTCTCTTTGCGACCTTTGCGTGAAATTTCAAACTCTATTTTCACGCAAAGGCCGCAAAGGGAAGACGCAAAGATCGCAGAGAAAGAGAATATATGTTGTAAATAATCATCAAAGCTTGATGGGCCTAAATCTTATTTTTTTAAGCAATCTTAGTAGAATTCAATATCCTAAAACTACCCTTAATCTTATTATCTTATTTGATGTGAATAACTTAGAATGTAAAAATAAGATAATAAAATTGGTTTTCAGGTACTTGTTTATCTCTACTAAGATTGCTAAAAAAAATAAGGTTTGTCTATCCTAGAAATCTCTCAATGATAAAAACCCATTGAATTACCTATCACACAAACTCATCACTTCAAACTTACATTTCATAACTTTTGCCTGAAAAGAACTTGTTTGTCCGAAGTTACAAACATTCTGGTACACTGGGTGAAATCTGCGCCGAAGGGTGATTTGTATTTTAGCTCGACGTAGAAGGCTTTGAATCCTGATTTTGGATAATCCACCGCTACTTCTACGACTGGTTTCTTCTCAGCATTCAAGCCGACAAAACTCCATTTTTTGTCGCGGAACTCCTGATTTGGAGAGGTTGTGGTGAAAAGCGAGGCATCCACCAGTTTATCCGCGGTTGTCTTCACCGTAACGGTAATCTTCCCGTTCTGCTCAGAAATGGTATAATCACAGATCGGATATTTATTCTTGCTTACAGTATTTCCAAGAAAAGCGCTCAAAGTTGCAAAGGCCCTTTTTTTATCACCCTGATCGTGTCCTGCATTGGGGGTATAACAGATATGGTTGTTTCCCGGGATGTCATCAATGTAATTCTTAACAGCATCCACCGGCCAGTATGGATCGTTGGTTCCCATGAAGAGCATTTTCGGCATGGTCAGGGTTTTACGGTAGGAATAGGGATCAATCATCTGTACCAGATCATTGTTTTGGTTGGTACCAAACTGTTGAGCCAGTCCGAGTTTGACATAGTCTTCAATTTCGATGCTGTAATCTCCCCACACAACTTTGTCGTAAGGGATGTTGACAGGCATGTTCAGCATGTCTATAACCATTGGGCCGATGGCAACGACTCGTTTGTCGTTGGCCCCGGTAAGCCAGGTAGTCCAGCCTCTTTTGGAAGCGCCGGAAACTACAAATCCTTTGATCTTATGGTGCAACTGCTTTTTTGTGAACTCCTGAACAATATCCATGGCGCGTACTGCACTTTTGGTCATTGGAAAAAGGAGTGGCCAGTTGTAGTTGTGGTCGCTCTGATAATTGTGCAGGGTACGGGAGATCAGCGCATCCTCTACCAGGTCGTCGTACAATGGTTGGTTCGGAACCTGCCAAAGTACCGCAATGATTGTCTTGTCAACTTTAGCCATACGACCGAACTCCAAAGCCAATTCGTCATTGAATTTGTGGGAATTGGGCTTCTCATTTTTGTTGCTGCCGCCTGTGATAAACAAGAGTGCATCGGTGAATTTCAAATCATCAGGAACCATCAGCATCAGATCGTGGGTCCAATGTATGGTTTGCCAGGTTTGCGAGGTAAATTCAATGCGGTAATAGGTTAACCCCTCTGCCTTTTGTTGCTCTTTCAGTTCCCATTTGAAAGAGGTGTCGCCATTGTGAAGATAGGCCTGTAAGGCTGTTTCGGGAGTAATCTGCTTTTTATCCGTAGAAAACCCCGGTTGAAAGAGAACAAATGTTAATAAAATCGATAATAGTAAAATTCTCATGTGCAGTTGATTGTGTAAAAGCCATGAAGCATGATTGATCCCAATCATTTTGCTTCATGGCTTCTTCATTAATACTCAGAAACTTTATGGACTATTGGATAAGCCACATTTTAGAAAACTCAGTATCTCCTTTGTCCAGTTTGGCTATAGCTGTCTGGTAGTTCGCGGCATTGTTGGCCATTTCCGTTTCAGGATACCTGAAGCGCAACGGGAAGAGGTGAAGTCCATTCACTAATTCACCGTTAAATTCGAATGCCGGAAGCCTGGTTCTTCTGTGGTCAGCATAAGCTTCAACACCCATGAGGAAGTTACCAAGCCATTTCTGCAGGGCAATCTTTGCCAATTTTTGATTGGCGCTTCCCGAATTTGGAAAGGCCGCTTTTGGATTGGAAAAATAGTTGGATGCGATGGTCACACCCCATCTGCTGCTGGCCAGGGTAACACCGTTCTTGTAATAAGTTTCTGCGCTCGTTGTAATATAACCCTTTACAGCAGCCTCAGCCAACAAGAACTGTACTTCATCTGCCTGCAACATGCATGCTTTGAGCAGTGGATGTGACTTTTCGTTGAGCAGCTTGGAGAACTTGGATACCTTGTAATTAAAGATGGTGGTTGGAAAATCCCAGCTTCCATTTGCAGCCAGCACATTTTCATACATGCCTGCGGTATAACCGGCATAGAGCGTCAGGGAGTCCACGATGAAACTGGCCGCGGCTTTGATACCCGATTTGCCCCTGTCAATGTATTCCCAGGTAGAGGAATAGCTGAAACCGTTCGGATCTGTTGACGATACAGTAGTGCCGTTTTCAGCGGGCACATTGGTCCATGGTTTCTCAATAGGGGACACCCATACTTTTAACCTGTCGTCATTCAGGACTTTCAAACTGTCAACCAAAGTTTTACTTGGTCGATAAATCATGAAGTTATCACTATAGCCATCATAAGACATCGGCCAGTTATAGGTCCTGTCGCCGGCAAGGTAAGGAATAGATGCATTGTCTGCCACACTGCTCATCAAAGGAAGCGCTGCTACTGCCGCGATTTCGGATGCTGCACCAGCTAAATTTTTGCTGGCCCTCATCAACAATCTGAGACGAAGGGAGTTGGCAAATTTAATCCATTTTGCTTTATCTCCTGCGTACAGAATATCGGATTTCTTATCGATGACATCTGTTCCGGTTGCCAACAATTGGGCGGCATCTTTAAGGTTTTGAATCAAGGCAGGATAGATACTCTTCTGTTCATCAAATTTTGGAAAAAGTATTCCATCCTGGCCACGCAGACCTTCTGTGTAATAAATATCACCATACAAGTCAGTTGCAGTTGACCATAGCAAAGATTTAAAAATCAGGAAGATCCCTTCATAGCTTTTTAATCCAAGCTGGTGTACATCGGCAATAGATGCCTGAACCAATTTGATCGGCCCTGTGATGCCATACAAATCACTTTTAGGCCTGGTGAAACTCTTGTGAATATTATCTTCGGAGCTCCGGTTACCCTGCATGTATTGAACAGTTACGGAAAGTGTCCTGTTACCGGCGCCACCTTCATACTGGTAGGCAAAAGCGGTTTGCTGGATGATAGATGACAACAGCAAGTTGGGGGTTGCAGATTCTATTGCATCACGCTTTTGTAATAGCTCATCTTGTCTGAGCAGCTGTTTTTGACAGGCTGTTAAAACAAAGAGTGTCAGGAGTAATATTGATATCTGTTTTTTCATAATTGCAATAAATTTAAGCATTAAAAATCAAACGATACTTTGAAACCATACGATGCAATGGATGGTAAGGCCTTTCCGACGATTCCCTGATTCTGGCCAATACCTGAAAAAGCTGATTCCGGATCAACGTATTTATCGGCTTTGTTCCACTGGAAAATATTTCTGCCGACAAATCCAACCACGATATTTTCAATTTTATATTTAGAAGTAAGGCGGTTTGGTATCGTGTAGTCAAAAGTGATCTCTTTCACTTTAAAGTTCGTCGCATCGCGGATCAGTGATTGCGGGAAGCTCCAATATTGGGCCCCTAAGATCAATCCCGGCACACTATAGAAGGTTTTTAAAGGGTCTGCACCGTTAACGATATAGTCTGCATCGTTTGCAGGGTTCCCACCCGGTTTTAACCACACTCCCTGAAAGTAGCAAGCATCGCTAATTGGTACAGGTGTTCCATACATTGCATAGGTGGCAACTAAACTTGACATTTGAGGATAGGGCATTTTACTTGCATCCGGCCAGGGCAAACCGCCTGTTTCACCATCGCGACCACCAACAGTCCACGGATTTGGGCCATTGACTTTATCACCGATTGTCAGTAACGAGTGACCATCGGTTACAGCACGACGTTCAATGTCTGAGATATATTGGCCACCTTGACGAAGACTTCCTACGATTCCCAGACTAAAGTTTTTCCATTTCACAGAAGTGTGCATTCCCAAAATAAAATCGGGGTTGTAATTGCCAATTGATTTACGGTCTTTCTCAGCGCTTGAATATTTCCATTCGCCGTTATTGTCCAGTACTGTCATTCCGGCATATATGCTCGTAGAAGGCATTGTCGTAAATACATTGTGCGCCCACATTGTTCCAACTTTTTCACCCACAGCTAACCGAAGGTCAATATTGGGTCCGTTTCCATAAAAGGTTTGACCGGTAGGCACATAAGCTTCAGAGAGAGAAGTAATTTTTGATTCTACCTTACTGAAGTTGAAACCAAGGTCCCAGTTCCAATCCTTGGTACGAACCGGCACAAAATCCAGTGAAAATTCGTAACCATTTGCTTCAACAGTTCCAACATTGGTCAGCATACCACCATAACCAATACCAGGTGAGGTCGGAATGTTCCCTTGTTGATTTTCGTGGATTTTCTTATAAACCGTAAACTCGGCAGAAACGCGATTTTTTAACAATGAAAGATCAAAACCACCTTCGTAAGAGGTCGTAACCTCTGCTTTAATATTTGGATCAACCAGCGAACCACCTATGTAGACAATTTTAGTTGTTCCGTAATCTATGGCGCTGAAGCCGAATGTATTGTTACTTCTGGGTGTGCCGATGCCATGGCCAACCTGGGCAACACCAACTCTTAACTTAAGAAGGTTAATGACTTCAGGAAGTTTAAAGGTAGTAGAAGGGAGCCAGCTCAATGAGGCCGATGGATAAAAATGGTGATTTTTATCTTCTTCCAGAATTCCACTCATATCGTAACGACCAGAAAGATCCATGTAGATCTGGTTGGCAAAACCAATTTGTCCGGTTGCGTAAAAACTCTGCGATTTTCCTATGCCCCAACCACTGCTGGAAGATAGTGTTCCGGCAACGGCATTGCCCAAAGAATAATCGTTCACCCTTACCAGTTTTTCAGCATTGGCATAATAGCTGTAGCCATTGCTGTAAGCGTAGTTATAACCTGCAGTTGCGTTGGTGGTGAATTTACCAAGATCTTTGTTCCAAATCAACATCAAATCGTTTTGCACACTAAGACCGTTACCTTGTGAAACAGTGTATTTACCTTCTCTTTTATCGCTATCTGCAAAGTCCTTGCCCCTTTTGTATTCATAGTTGTCACCGTTGTAATCAATACCGGTACGGGCCATAAATTTAAGCGGTTTCAAAATCTCCCAATCCAATTGTGCTTTGCCGAAGAAGTTGTCTTTCCGGTAAGTGTTGATTTCAGAATAGGCATACATGTATGGGTTGTTGAGCATAGGTGTACCGTCTGGTTTATAAAAAGGTGCATTTTGAAGTTGCCCTTCAAAACCGGTTTTCCAAACAGTTTTCATCTCCTTAATTGGCTGAATCGATGCGAGAAATTTCATGGTCAGCTCTTCGATCACCTGGCTGTTGGAAGATGTTTTATTGGGAGTATATTGACCCATGTAGTTAGCGTTCACAGAGATCTTTAACTTTTTGGTGATGTTGTACTCTGCACTCAGGTTCGCATTCATGCGATCTGTTTGGTTGTTGGGCATTACACCAACATTGGACATTTTTCCCAAAGAAAAACGAAATGCGCCATCTTTGTAATTACCTGAAACACTAACGTTGTAATTTCGCGTCGCTCCGGTTTGCATGAACTGTTGCAGCCGGTTTTCCTGGGTTGCTGCAAAAAGTTTGGTCTCAATTCTTTGCGTGTCTGTATTATATTGATCAATGGTAGCGGTAGTAAAATCGGAGAATTTGGCGCCCCAGTCGTAACCTGATGTATAGATAGATGTGGCACGAATACCATCTCCATACAGTAGCTGGGTGGCGAAGAAATTAAAAGGTTTATCCCACATCACCGAAGTATTAACTGATACTCCAATTCCTTTCTTGCCACCTTTGCCTGATTTTGTTGTGATCATGATGACCCCGTTACCTGCCGCAGAACCGTAAAGGGCACCTGCACTGGCGCCTTTCAGAATAGAGATGCTCTCTATGTCTTCCGAATTCAGCTGTGAAAGAAGGTTACCAAAGTCAGCGCCATTTCTATTGTCTACTGATGTTGTACCAACAGGAATACCATCGATAACAAAAAGTGGCTGACTTGCCGCTGTTGATGAAGGTATGTTCAAGCTGGTTGCACCACGAATAGTTACAAAGACCGAACCATTCGGGTCAGTGCTGGAGTTGGTAAAATTTACACCACTAACACGTCCATCCAATGATTTGATAACGTTTGGATTAGCCCCCTTGGCCAAATCATTTCCTTTCACTTCTGATACTGAATAGGCCAACGATTTCTTTTCCCTGGAAATTCCAAGGGCAGTAACCACCACCTCATCAACACCAATAGTACTTGAAGCCATCGAAATATCTATTCTTCGTTGGCCTCCGATAGCAACCTCCTTCGTTTTCATCCCTACGAAAGAGAACGACAGCGTGGCGTTAGCCGGAGCAGACAATGAGAATTTCCCGTCTATATCGGTCACTGTTCCTGTTGTTGTCCCTTTAACTACCACACTTACACCAGGTAAAGTTTGCCCGGTATCATCCTTGACACTACCTGTGACAATATTTTGAGCAAACAGGCCGCTTGATACAACCATTAAAATGCACAGAAACATTGCTTTAAGCATTTTTCTCTTCATCATAAATAATTTTTGTTAGTTGTTATATTTGCAATACTTGATATTTCTTTAAAAATGTAAGTGGTATTTTCATGTAATTAAGAGTTGAAACCCACTTGATAAGATAAATTATTTGATTGCTTCAAAAGTCAGGTTCAAAGCCAACATTGGTTTGGCACCATAACTAGGATGGGCAAAAAAGATGATTGCATTCATTTCGATATCGTTCAATTTCTTAATGATACATTCACTCGTGAAATCCTTTAAGCCCAGAAAGCCTCCGTTAGTAAAACTCAGGGTCATTACATTGGAATAAGTTACAGGACCAAGAGGTGTAGTAATGGTATAGTTTTTACCTTCATTGATTGTGAAAGTGGCACCAGCAGGAGAAGTGAAGGACTTGGTATAAGCCAGCCCGAGATCGGCATAATAAGCACCAATCGCAGTACCGGTCCCCATACAATATGCCAGGCTTGCAAATATTCCACCGCCCTTTGAATTTATGGCCATTGTGCCATCACTTTTAAACACGAATTCATCCGAATATGCGTTACTCAATCCAACCGAAGCCAGAATACCTCCAATCCGATATGCAGATGGTATTTGAGAAGTTAAGTTTGCATCGGCCAGTGTAACATCAAAAAATGCAGCCGCTCTATTTAACCGCCACTTTCTGGAGGCTGGTGCACTAGGTTTGCCACCTGTCAGATATTGCATTTTGGTCTTGGCAGGTATTGTTATTTTGTTTGTAATCGTGACCTCCCCACCCGGGCCTTTAATGGTCAACGAGACTACAAAGTCAGCTGGAGTAGAAGTTTGAGCATAAATATGAACAGGAGCCTTAAGCGTATTAATATAGCTGCCATCACCAAAATCCCATTCATATTTACTGTCGTTGGTAACTTCAGCTGTAAAAGTAACTACACCGTCATTTACTGCTGCAGTAAATGAGGCTGTCGGTGCAGGAGTATCTTTTTTACAGGCGACAATTAAAATCACCCCTAAAAAAAACAAGCTGGCTAATTTGATTTTTTTTTTCATAGAAAGAACATTTAAATTTAATTTCACACAAATCACATTTTTATTCGAGAATCTTATAATTGGTTTTATTTACCCTGATTTATATTTGTTAGTTAAAATGAAGTTGAAAATTGCAGTACAAAAAGGTATAGCTTTCCAATTAAAAAAAGGTTCGACAGAGACTATTTTATCTGTCAGAGGTTACTAAAGTTAACAATTTAGATTAAAACTATACAATATTAGTTAAAAATACTTAATAGATGATATTTTGCAAAAAAATCTTTGAATTATTTGCAAAATATGCAAAAAAACATAAGAATAGGTTAATATTCCATCTTAATTTGGTATTAAACATTCTAAAAATGACAAATCTACCACGGTTTATTTGTACCCTAATATAGGTATCATACGAGCTGCCCAACCCCCAGGCATCCATAGAAGCCTTTACTCCTGCATTATAATGAGCAGCAACAGTTCCTCCTGCATTCCGATCGGTTTGAGTTTGTTTTTACTCCGAAACACGGGAGCTGGCTGGATATGGCTGAAATCGAGCTGAACGTGTTGAATAATCAATGTCTTGGGCGGAGAATGGAGTCGATTGATAAAGTCCGGGATGAAGCCGAAGCTTGGGAAAAGGCTTGCAATGGGTTCGACAAGAAAATTAACTGGCAGTTTACCACGGAGAAGGCCCGTATCAAACTCAAAAGACTTTATCCGTCATATGATCGTTGATATGACACTAGTATTAATCCTGAATTTTCTGTTAGCTTTGCGAGAACCTTTTTATACGACACCCGATAGCAAATAAGTTTACACTGAAATAAAAATACCTATTATAGATAATGATTGTCATTCAATTTAACTAAAACGACACAGATGAGTCGATTAAAAAACACCATCGTTAAATACATTGGTTTCATTTCAATGTCGCTCCTATTTTCAGTGTCAAGCTATTCACAGATCAAGCTTCAGCCAGATGGCTATTTCGATGCCACCGGTTTTCGATTTTTAGTTTATCAGAACACATATTTAGGTGGAAGACTTGGTGGACTGGAAATGATCCTTAATGGTAAACGCGTATTGGATGCTGGTAATGTAATCTGTTTGACCGCAGATGGTAAAAAATATGGCTACTACGACGATGGTGATGATAAACGTGGAGAAAAAATTGTTGACCTGAAAAATGCTAATGTTTCTTATCCTGTTGAACTCCAGCCGCTTGGATTGAAATATGAGGTCTCGGTAATTAGCAATGGAGAATCGATAAATGTTCGGATAGATCTTAACCAGCCTATTGACTGGGAAAAAATTAATGAGTTTGCTTTTCGTATAGAAATTTATCCTGAGGAGTATGATTATAAAACCTTTAACGGAGGTGGTATTAGTGACTATTTCTACGAGCAGCATATGGGACGACGTGTTCTTATTCCTGAGGCTAAAAAAATCGATATTGCCCCGGAAGACCCATTGCGCAAAATGACTTTTGAAGGTGAAAATGTAACGCTGAGCCTTCGCGACGAAAGACGCGACCTAAATGTTAGCGGGTATATGTTGTTTGCCTCATTGAAGAAAGGCTCAACTGAAAAATCATTCTCATTAAAGATTACTCCGTCAATAAACCCTGACTGGACGAAAGATCCGGTAATACAGGTATCTCAGGTTGGATACCATTCAGAACAGAAAAAAATTGCTTTTCTGGAAGTAATGCCCGGAACAACAGATGTTCACGAGATGGAATTACAGGTACTAAACCAAAATTCAGAACTTGAGAGGGTGGCATCCATAAAACCTGAAAAATGGGGAGATCTCTTCCAAAATACTTATTATTCTTATGATTTTTCATTTGTGAAAAATCCCGGTCAATATTTTCTGATATATGACAATCAGAAAGTTGGACCATTTAAAATTTCACCATCTGTTTTTCAAACTGCATGGCAGCCCACTTTGGATATTTACTTTCCTACCCAGATGTGCCATGTAAAAGTGAAAGATTACCTAAGGCTGTGGCATGGTGCGTGTCATCTTGATGATGCCCTTCAGGCACCGGTCGCACGCAAAGGCTATGACGGATACATCCAGGGACCGGAAACCCAGACTGCATTTGAGCCTTATCAACATGTTCCCGGGATAAACTGGGGAGGATGGCACGATGCAGGTGATTTTGATCTTCCATCGGGTAGCATTTGCGAAACGGCACTATGGATGGCTCTGGCACAGGAGAAATTCAAAACCACCCGGGATGTAACAACCGTTTTGCGCGACGAACGACTTGTTGAGCTTTTCAAACCAGATGGGAAAAATGATATGTTGCAGCAAATTGCCTTTGGCATGGAGTGGTTATTGTCGGTGGTTAAACAGGTTGGCCATGTTCCGGCAGGTGTTATTACGCATATTGGTCCTGATTACGGTTCGGCCGGAGATCCTGGATCCATCACTGACGGCCTTCTATATGACCCAAAACTTGGGAAAACAGAACAAAAAAATGGATTCTCAGGCAAATTTGATGATCGATGGATTTATACTGACAGAAATACCGGTGGACAATATCAGTTTGTGCAGATTGCAGCAATCTGTTCCCGGCTGTTTCAAAATGTAAATGATTCATTATCGGCAGAATGCCTGCTTCTTGCCGAGCGGATATGGAATTATGAACAAAGTAATCAAGCGGTAAGTTTTCCGGCAGCCTACAATCCTCAGGAAAATAAATACCACTCATTGGAAATGGCCGCTGCGGCAGAATTGTTTTTAACAACCGGAACTCAAAAATATCGGGAAAAGCTATTGACTTTTATCCCTTCAATTAAGGAAATGCCGGTTAGCGACTTTAATTGGACAGGATTCAATCTTGTACGTGTGAAGGATAAAGTGAATGACATCAATTTCACAGAAGCTCTTTTAGAAAAAGCAAAAGAGGTACGCCTGAATTTACAAAATGAACTGGATAAATCACCTTATAATGTGGTATTGCAACTTGGCTGGGGTAGCAACTGGTCAATTCTGAAAACCGCTGCGCAATTGTTCTACTTTATTGATGCTTATCCTGATTTATTTGATCCTGAGATATTATATTCCTCCGTAAATTTTGTGCTT
Organism: uncultured Tangfeifania sp.; assembly: GCA_964358545.1. GTDB lineage: Bacteria > Bacteroidota > Bacteroidia > Bacteroidales > Prolixibacteraceae > CAINVV01. Next base: position 16,807 of record CAYHQN010000093.1, read on the forward strand.
GGCGCCCATCCGGCATCAAATCATTCCTTTGTATCAGGAGTCGGTTCTAAATCTGCCACCTTAGTGTATGGATTTAACAGAGCTGATAAGAGCTACCAACCGGGAGGTGTAATTTCGGGCGTAACCCTAATTAAGCCGGACTTTGTGGAGTACCGTGGGCGGGCATGGGATTGGTACCAGACAGAACATGTAATAAGTGGAAGCTCGGCTTATATTTTTGATATTCTTGCTACAGATTATTTGTTAAATAGAAAATAATTGGATAGTGTGAATATTCTCGTATCCTAATTCAATAGTTTGAACTCCGGAACATTCGATTTTACACTCCTGAAAATTTTGATTGGTTATCTTGTCAGTTGACATCATTCAGCAATGCAGAGAGGCTCTAAACCCTGCACTCGGAATATAAATCTCTTTCCCTTAACTTATTGACATTGGGTTTCAGCTCCTTTTTTTAAAGATCTTCAAGGCGTAACAGGATTAAACTGCTAATTCCAATATAGAATTTTTCAGGAAGAGATGGACTCCTGTTTGAAGAAGCTCCTTTTCCAAGGAATGTAAACTTGTGCTTGCCTTGATCAAGCTTGAATACGCCAAAACTATATTCTGTCCAGTCACTTCCTTTACTGACCATGTCCAATATTGGCCCGGCTGGTTTATCATCAACAAGTGGCTGGTATCTGCTTCCAAATACATGATCAACAAGAACCG
>CAYHQN010000094.1:0-17409 GCA_964358545.1 uncultured Tangfeifania sp.
ATACTATGCTCAAAAACCTTTATTTTTGTTGAACGAGGTCAGGAGTCCTGATATTCGGCAATTAAGACTTCAAAAATACTTTATGAGCGAGGTTAGCAAGATAGTGAAGGAATGGTTTTAGTGTTCAGATTAGATATCCTGATAATACCATCTTCCTGACAAAAGACGAATTAGAATTATCAATCAATATCGCTCAGGAATTTAGAACATTAGCCATAAAGACAATTGGAATAAAAGAATAGGATTGTAACCACGTTAGCCCAATTTTTGCCCGCCAGGGCATCAAGGTCAATAGAAAACAGGAGGTGAGGAGCTCCATTTTTCCCGGATGGGAATAAACAAAAATCGGATAGATTTATTGAAAGAGTTTGATTGGTGAAGGTCTATCCCCTGACGGGGAAACGCTATTTCAACGAATACACCGCAACTATTTGAGAAAAAATTTGACCGAATTAGCAAAATTCAACTATTTGTACATATATTTGTACTCTGAAATGTACAAAACAAACAACATCATGTTAACAACAACAATTTCCGACTTTCGAAAAGATATCAAACAGTATCTGGACCGTGTGACTGAAAACTTTGAAACCTTGATAATTAACAGAGGTAAAGACAGCGGTGTCGTCATTATGTCGTTAGACGAGTATAATTCGCTTAATGCCACCTATCACGAGTTGTCATCAAAGATTAATGAAAAAAGATTGGATTCAGCCATTGAAAAACTCAAGACAGGCTCCTCATTTCAAAAAGAACTTTTAGAATAATGAGATACATATTTGTAGATGAATCCTGGTAGGATTATTTATTTTGGCAAAAGACCGATAAGAAAATTTTGTCGAAAATAAATGAATTGTTAAAAGACATTTCACGAACTCCTTTTTCGGGCATTGGAAAACCTGAACCATTGAAACATAAGTACAAGGGATACTGGTCACGCAGAATTGATGGAGAACACCGATTGATATATAAAGTGAAAGACGATGAAGTTTTAATTGCGAAATGTAGATTTCATTATGACTAAGGTTAAATAAAAAGATTGTAATGGGGGTTGATAAACAGATAGTTCTGAAGGAAATCAGATTATGTATTTAGCTGTTAAGACTGTTAAACCGATAAATAATTATAATCTCATTTTTACTTTTGACAATGGGGAGATACGTCAGTTTGATATGAAACCATATCTTAACAAGGGGATATTTCAAGAGCTAAAGGATATTTCAAAATTTAATTCAGTCCGGGTTAGTTTTGATACAATCGAATGGGATAATGAAGCAGACTTAGTTCCTGAAATTCTTTATGAAAATAGCGTAACAGTCATAGAATAGATTTCTACAGTTTATCGCAGACTGCACCCCGACTTGAAATTACTTCCAGGTAAGCCCCAAAATGATGTTCTTGCAAAGGTGGTGTAAGCTGAAGAAATCCACTGACAATTTTTTTGTCTTTCATGATAAGTGGCTTATTCACTTGCTGTTTCTGACGAAAATCCTGAAAATTTCCACTTTTTGAATAGAAAATCTGCAAAAATCCATGTGATCCTGAAGCAAGATGTTCCCTTAACTTCAAGGCAATGGCACCCATGGTAAATCTTCCGTTAATTTCGACCATGGGCTGAAACCTCAGCTTGCCCATATCATCTTTGTAAATCAAAGCATCCACCCCAATCCAGCCCTCATAAAGAGATGTGTAACCGCTTTCCATGAGCGCTGCCTGCAACAGTTGAACCACCTCAGCATTGTGCCGTTCCAGAAAACTGGATACCTCATCAGGCAAAATAGGGGTGTCAGTTAGCAGGTTTCTTACATACCTTCCTTTGGAATCCGTTTCAAAGAATGTGCGTCCCATGTACTTGATTTCTATGGATTTAGAAAGGAACTGGTAAGAAAGATCTACAACTTTTTCCAGCCATGGTTCAATCGTTACGAATCCCTGTTGATTGAGCATGCCGCTCAATACCTCGTCATTTTTAGTCTTTTGGTCCGGGTTTGGGAAAAGAAGGAGGCCCCTTCCTGATGAACTCCAGGGAGTTTTAACCACAACCCTTTCCCTCCGTGATCGCTCTATATAAATTTGATCCAGCGTGAAGCACACTACGGGCAGTTCTGTGGGCTCTGGCAACCAGTTAACTGAATATTTTCCGATCATCCTGGTAAGTAAATCCAGTGCGGTGAGGCGACTGTATAAATTTTTGTGGGCCTCCTGCCAGGTAGCTACAGATGATTGTCTGAAATCATCCTGGTAAGAATTGATCGCGGGTTTGAAAAGCTGATGGATGGCCGGACTCCATCCCCATGGCCGAAGAGTCCCCTTCGGTTGTTTGAGCCACGAAGGATTTGCCATCGCATCCTTCAAATTGATCAATTCAGGCAGTCTAAACCCAAGTTTTCGCATTTCCTGATTGTAGGAATTGTCAACTGTCCCTGTTACCAGCACCTGGTCCCATTCATTTCCAAGCCAGGCCGGCAAATATCCCAGATCAGACTCAAACTTCCGCAACCTTGCCGGAGCCGTGTAAAAGGGCGATCCATTGGCAATGGCCGGTTCGCAGGTTGGGTTGAAATAATATGTATCCGGACGCATAAATTAATGTGAAAATTGGGAAATGTGAAAATGTGAAAATTATTGGATTTGAACTGAATGAAGATAGTATTTTGAAGTACAAATAAAGATAATTCCTTTTTATCATTTTCATATTTCCACATTTTCCAATTTTCACATTGTCTTATTTCCCAATTTTCACATTATCTTGCTAATTTTACATCCTATAGAAAATAATCGATATCCTATGAAAACACCTAAATTTCTAATCTGCAGTGATCCGCTCAATGATGAGTCGGCCGAAATGATTCTGCATACACATCATCCCAAATTTCTAGCCCAGGTTACTCCCATCCCTTTTGATGAGATTGCAAACCGGCCTGACAAACAGTTTGCAGATGCGTTGTATGTCAATACTGACGGTGTGATGGAGATTTACCGCATCACCATAATGGATATATATGAACGCGCAGAAGCTGAAGATATTCAGGATGAAATCTTTCCCGCTACGGATTACTTCTGTAAATACCTGCAGCTAATGGAAAAAGAGGAAGGTGTGACACCCGGATTTCCGGTGAAAGATTTCAATCCCGAATTGCCCGGATTGAAAATCCTGCATGCTCCCGACCTGTGGACAGTTGTCTACAATGGAATGGTTGCTGAATTTGGTTCAGAAGAGGAGATGGATGATTTTCTTGAAACGGATCTGAACATCGAAAGCGATTTGCTGGACAAAGGTGTTATCAATCAGTTCGATTAAAGTATTTCGAAACAGGGAATCCAATAACCGACAACAGAATAATCAGGGTACCCAGATAGAATCCGGTAGTCATTCTTTCAGTCTCCCCAAAAATGAAGAAAGCCATCACGATTCCATAGACAGGTTCCAGATTGATAGAGAGTGTGACTGTGAAGGCAGTGAGATGCTTCATCACGGCCACTTGCACTGTATGGGCAAAAGCCGTGCAAATGGTAGCCAGGATCACCAGATAAAAAAGATCCGCCATGGATGGAATAATAGATGGGACAACCACTCCCCTTCCGGATGCAGTAATGAATAGCGTTAGGCCGATCAGTCCACCAATCATCTCAAAAAAACTGATCTTCACAGCACTGTGTTTTGCAACCAGTTTTTTGTTCAAGACAGCAAATAATCCAGCCAGGAAAGCAGAAAGAAGGGCAACCAACATCCCAATGGCATAATGCGTTTCAAACCGGAAGATGAGGTAAAGCCCGGCAATAATGACCAAACCGATGAGTACCTCGTAAATATCGACCCTTTTGCGGGAAAAAAATGGCTCCAGGAAACTTGTAAACAAGGTGGTGGTAGCAAAACAACCCAATGTTACAGAGACATTTGACAATTTTATGGCTCCATAAAAAGTTACCCAATGGAGCGCAATAATCAGTCCCACTCCGAAAAAAACCAATAACTCTTTGCGGGAAACCTCAAGAGGTTCTCCCTTGTATTTCAAATAGATAAACAAAGTAATGATGGCTAGCAACATCCTGTACCAAACCAATTCCAGCGCGGGTATAGCTATTAGTTTCCCCAAAATTGCGGTAAATCCGTAAATGAGGACGATCAGGTGTAGTTTTAAATAAGTAGAGAGCAGCTCTTTTCTCAAAATATCCTTATTTTTCGTCAAAAATAGCAACGTTTCAGATATATATTATCTTTGCACAGACTATTTATTGTAAAATAAGGAGTTTCCAAAAACCAAAAAACAACAACCTATGGTTTTAGACAGTATTGAAAATGCAGCCCGCTATCTGAGTATGGGTGATGGAATTGCCAAAGCGCTTCATTATATTCAGAACAACGACTTCAGCGAGGTTCAACCCGGGAGATATCAATTAGAAGGCGATCGTTTTGTGATGCTGGTCAATGAATACGAATGTACCAATACCGACGAATGCAGACTGGAAGGGCATCGCAAGTACATCGACCTGCAATATTGGGAAAAAGGATCTGAATTGATGGGGCATGACATTTTAGGCAACCAGCCTGTGCTTGAACCATACAACGAAAAGACCGATTGTGCTTTCTACAGTTGTATTGCCTCCTACTCCAGACTTTTGCCGGGAATGTTTGTCATCTATTATCCTTCAGATCTTCACACTGCCAATTCTGATCCTCTTTCGAATGAGAGGGTGAAAAAAATTGTTTTCAAAATCCAGGTTGAGTAGAAATCTTTTTGATAGACCGGCAGAGGTCCTCAAGAGTTGCTACATTATTTAAGATTCCTGAATGGATGATATTCCAGCCTTTGGGTTGCTGGATTACGTCAATTGAGATAGACGGGGGGACAGAGGGACGGAGAGACGGAGAGACGGAGGGACTAGGACGACTGGGATGACTAGGACGACGGAGGGACGGAGAGACGGAGGGACTAGGAGACTGGGGGACTAGGGGACTGGGAATAACCTCAAAACCTAAGCGTTCCAATGCTTTTTTTGCCCAAATCAATTCCTGACCCGAGGCCGTTAGATTAACCACCCCATAATTTTCCCTTTTGATACGAAAATCATCCCTTTCCGGATCAAATCTCAGGTGTTGATTGTTGGGGAACAGCGATTCAAAATATCCCGCGGAGGCCATCTCCTCAGGGATCCCTTCCACTACCCGGTCTTCCAGCATCAGCCAGATGCGATCAGCCATTGTGAGCGAGGTATTCAAATCGTGTGTGGAAAAGATGATGCATTTGCCCTGCTCGCTAACCAGTTGGTGCAATATTCTGACAATTTCATACTTATTCGAAATATCCAGAAAAGCAGTAGGTTCATCCAATACCATGATCCTGGTATCTTGTGCCAGCGCCCTGGCGATCATGGCCCGCTGGCGCTCTCCATCAGAAATCCTATTGATCGGACGGTTTTCGTAACCGGATAGTCCGGTTTGGAGAATGGCCCTGTCAATGATCATCTGATCGTTATCGCTCAGTTGTCCAAACCAGTTGGTATAAGGGAACCTTCCAAGTCCAACCATTTCGCGGACAGTAAGATTGGCCACTCTGACAATCTCGGTAGAGACAAAACTCATCTCCAGCGCAAGTTCCGCCACAGAGAAATCAGAAACCGGTCTATGGCGAACCAATAGCTCACCTGAGAGTGGTGGCATAAATCCGGCTATGGTTTTTAATAAGGTACTTTTCCCGATGCCATTTCCACCAATCAATGCAACCATCTCTCCACTTAGGGCGTGCAGGGAGATATCCTTTTTCACCACAACCGATGTAGTCGATCGTTCCCTGTAACCGATCGAGACTTCTTTGCACTGGATGTAAATATCTTCTTTCATCTCAAATAGCTCCAATCTTATTATGCTGAAAAATAATCCAGACAACCACAGGTACACCAAGTAGCGATGTCACTGAATTGATAGGTAAAGTAGTCGCGTAGCCCGGAAGCTGTGAAATAAGATCGCCAATTACCATCACAATGGCTCCCATTAGCATGGTAGCCGGAATTAATTTACCGTGCAATGGAGAATTGAATAGTTTCCTGGCAAGATGTGGTACAATAATCCCAACAAACCCGATCGGTCCGCAAAACGCTGTGATACTGCCGGCAAGAATTGAGGTGGAGGCAAAGGTAAGCAGGTAGGCCAGACGAAGATTCATCCCCATGCTTTTGGCATAGTTCTCCCCAAGTAAAAATGCATCCAAAAATTTAGAAGAGAACAGTGCTACCAGTAAACCTACAGCCACAGAAGGAACAAGCACCCACAACTGATCGCGGGTAGTGCTGCCTAAACTTCCCATGGTCCAGACGATGAATGATTTGAGGGTTGATTCATTGCTGAAATATTGCAAAACACTTACCACAGCCATTACTGCGCCGGATATCAGGATGCCGAGTATCAGAACAGTCATCAGATCGCGTAACCTGGAGGCCAGCATCACCACCAGGAACATCATGCAGCCTGCGCCAAGCCAGGCAGCCATAACAATACTCCAGGAACCGGCAAATGAAAAAAGCGGGATTCCACCAAAAATCCAGCCGGCCGAGAGAACAAACAGGGCAACCCCCAGACTCGCGCCGGAACTTATTCCAAGGATATCCGGACCTGCCACGGGATTTCGGAAGATGGTCTGCATTTGCAATCCTGCTACTGAGAGCGCTGCTCCCGCCAGAACGGCAGTAATTGCCTTGGGAATCCTGAATTGAAACAGAATAGCCGCAATCTGAGGATCAGAAGTTGAGGGATGAAATAAAGTGGAAATAGATTGAGATAAAGATATATGAACCGATCCGGACAGCAGGTCCAGCAAAAAAAGAGTTACCAGAACCACCATCAACAAAACAAAACCTACTGTACTATTTTTAAACATTTACTTAATCTTCTTGTAATAGTAAAAACCTCCATTCCCTGATATTTCCGGATGGAATATTTTCACCAGATCCGCCAAAACCAGATCCGGATGTACCACCCCACTTTCCCAATAATCATTTCCGCCACCAGGAACAGCACGTAGATTATTGTTGTAAGTCCTCTCGTTTTTCACAACCGGCAGATCCGAATAGCGGGGATCAAATGCCAGCAATTCGCTTTTGCTGTTGACACTTCCGCAATTGATCCAGAAATCAGCATTGGCCGCACGCAAAAAGACCTCTTCCAAAGATACGGGAAATGCCTCTTTCGATCGGTTTTCCCTCCATAAAAATTTTCCACCGGCATCCTCAATCAACACTGCCAAATTGGATTGTCCTCCTGCAATCCACCAGGTATCTTTGAATGGAAGACCGGTAAGCACTGAGGGCCTCTCTTGCACTTTTGCCACATTCGATTTGATTTTCAGATAGTTGGATCTGACCTTTTCAAAGCATGAATCCGCAACTACCTCTTTCTCAAAAAAGGCGCCGAAAAATTTGAGCCATTCTGTCTTTGCCAGCGGACTCTGCTCCAGGTATTCACCCACCAAAACAACCGGAATACCCAGATCATGCAATTTATTGATCTGCGTATTGATTTCTGCTCCAATACCATATGCAAAAACCACATCCGGTTTCAATTGGAGAATCATCTCATAATTAAGACCTTGCTCATATCCAACTTCCCGAATACTGTTCTCTGAAACGCCCTCTTTTACCTCGGGGTTGGTCAGATAGTTAGTACCCGACAACCCAACGATGGAAGACACCTCCCCCAGGGCATCCAAAAATCCGATATGGGTGGTTGAGAGGCAGATAACCCTTTTTACCGGAGTGAAAATAACCTGTTGCTTTATAAGTTCATAAGGGATTTTCTCACCACTCTTAAGGAGATGATATTCGAAAATATTGTCCGTCGATTTTTGCCATGGATTAGCCACAGTCAACTTTTGCCAGGATTCTTTTCGTTGAATGGTAAAGCCGGAAGCCTCAATGTTTCTGATAATCCCGGATTTATCAACAGAAGATTTTTTACGGGATGGATCAGATAAACAACTGCACAAACAGCTCAACGAAAGGAGGTAAATAACTAGACGGTGCAGCATTCGGATGATTTTTGTGCAAAGGTGAAGATAAATTGGTTATCTGCTTCGGATAACCCTTACTTTCAATACCTCTCTTTTAGTCAATGTCTCGACAGTGATAAAATAGACAGCCGATCCAAGCTGACCGCAACTCAGTTCCATCGGTGTTGTGGTTAATATTCGCTGTGACTCATATATCTTTCGTCCCATTAGGTCATAAAAATTAACCCTGCCAAACTCCTCTTTGCCCGAATTGACCAGGTAAAGGATGTTGAGAGAAGGATCTGTTGGATAGTATATTTTGAATTGGGTGTCCCCAGCCGATATTGGTCCGGGAATATCCGGGGCGAATGTTGTACCACATCCGTACGAATTGATCAAAAGCGATGTTTTCACATTGAACTGTGGAACCCAGTAAAAGGGTTGCCAGCTACCGTCGATAAAGCAAAAAGCCCTGTTCTGGTCACTGTTGGTACGTGGCGCCGCACTGTACACGGCCACCGTATCACTTGTATTGTTATAGTAGTTGATGTCGTAGCCTATAAAATATTTACCGGACACAGTAAGGGGCTGATCTAAAACCACAAAATTCATGGTTTGCGCATTCAGTGACTTGATGGGAACCTTGATGGATTTCAATACCGTGCCAGGGATGCCCGTACCCTCATCGATACCGTAAATTTGAAACACGACTGAGCTATTGTTATTGTTCACTCCGGTGATAGCCTTGGCAATACCCACCGAAAAGGCCGATAACGTGGTCTTATCCGTCGTCTTAAACTCTTCCGCATAACTTGTTATCCTCAGCGAATTGTGTCCGGTAATGTAGCCTCTGCCATAAGGTATTTTAACCAGTTGGTATTTCTCACCCGGGCCCACATCCGAAAACTGATCGCAGGTAGAACCGGAGGCATATGGATCCATCGCATCCAATTTCGTTTCACCTGTATTTGTTGGATCCAACCACGTTTTCAGTTGTCGGGTTGTTAAGGAGGAGAAATTCCACTGGTAGGCAAACATGGCAAAATAGTCGTCAGTTGAATGTTCACAAGTAGCAGTACCTCCTGTCAATGAACCTATTACCAGATTTTCGTTACTAAAGAGCGGTCCTCCCGAAGAACCCGCCTCCGTAGTTCCGATGTCCCATTGTTTGATCCACCAAAAGCTGTTGTTTACATGACCACCCGAATTGTAAGATCCCATACCAGGAGGATCATTATCGATCGAGATCTTCTTGACGTCCCCCTTGGGATGATGAATAGTCCTGGTCGATGCCGGAACTGTCTTGCTGCGATCCCAGCCGGCATAATAGGGTCTGTACTCAGGCGGTGGTAACATTTCGAGCTCTACCAGGGCAAAATCGAGTGAGTCTGACCGGGCCCGCAGAATTGAGCCTGTCATGGTTTGATCCGCGAATCCATTAACACTGCTGCCAGTACCACAAAACGGACTTTCATAGTTGAAGGAAAATACCGTCTGTTGGGCCTCCGTTGCATTGGTAATGCAATGCCCGGCCGTTATAAGATATGGTGTTTTATCACGTTTTGTATTGTTAACCAGTGTTCCGGTACAAAGCTCAGTTCCGGATATAACCAACTGAACAACTGCCTGTTTCTCTTTGCTTACTACGGCTGCGCCAGCGCAGTATACATCCATGTTGCAAACACCGGCATCGCCAAGTGGCCGGTTACCAATGGAATTCTTGTATCCATGGTTAACCTTTGAAATGTGAAGTTCACCGTGCGCCGAAACAGTTTCAGGCTCATTGTATTCGACCACAATTTCATCTCCCTCCAGCGGGAAAATGGGCAGCATCCCGGAGCTCTGTTCGTTGTTTGCATTGAAGGCGCCTCTCAAAATCCTGTGATCAGGAGTATAGATAAAAATGGAAGCTCCAGTCGGTAAAATGGCGCGATCAAATAAAATGTTAAGGGAATAGGCCCCCTTGGACCGAATGTCCACGCGCCATATTTTCATCCCGTCAGCACTGTCCCACACACCGGAATTCTCAGGTGATATATCAACATCAAAACTTTTGGCGAATTTCTGTTTTTTGAAGGGGGATTTTGATTGGGCCTCCTTAAGCTGAAGGTCAAAATTGTTTACCGGGGCCATATCAACTACCGGAAGCTTTAGTGCAGCACTTTTCAGTCGATTGAAAGAAGCCGGAGAACCTCCATACGACACCTGTCCTTTGCCCTGAAAAGATACAATAGATGCAAAAAAAAGGATTAATAATTGTATTCGTAACGCCATCTAAGTTAAGGGATAGATTGAGGTCTTTTTCAAATTTTAAAATTACTCATAAAATCAACAATTTGCATAATTATCAATTGTCTTTTGCCAATTGTCAATTACTTAGATTGGTTTCTCCAAATATATAATTTATCGCTTAAAAATTCATTCCCTATTTTTTTTTGAAAAAACCATCAGCGAAATTAATGAAACAACCCCAATCGCAGGAAGTAATTGCATGCTTTCCAGGTCGGATATGGTAACCAATTGTTCCGGTTACCGGCTTGTTCAAATCAGGAAAATCCTTACCAGGAAATCCCTCTTTACCAAGAAGCTGATAGACCGGAGATGCACCTACACAGGAGAGAAACTCACCTTTCGGATCCGACCAGCGATCCTCCTCTGCACTGCAAACATACAATGGTCGTGGTGCGATGAGCGCCAACAATTCGTGCTGATCGACCGGTAAATCCTCCTCCTTCATGTTATATTTTCTGAAATTTTCGCAAAACCAATGAGGGAAAGATTTATTGATCCTCTCTACCGTCTCACCATAAATACGCTTTGACAAGGCAGCCCCGCCACAACCGGATTCGTTGGAAACCACAATGGCAAATCTTGGATCTTTTACCCCTGCCCACAAAGCGGCCTTCCCAAGCCTGGAATGGCCCAATACCGCTATTTGCTTTGAATTGACAGCTTTTTCCTTTTCAAGATAATCCATAATCCGCGAAAGTCCCCAGGCCCAGCCTGCAATTGTTCCCCATGAAGAGCCATTTCGTACCTCCTTAAAAAGTTTGTGCACCCCATTCTTAAAACCATCATCAAAATCCGGATCCGCATCCCCGCAATAGACAGTAGCTACACCATAGCCCCTGGCAATGATCTCCTCAACCGGCCAGGATGAAGCGTCGGTGCCCCTTTGGGATTCGGTTGAACTTTCGGCATTGTTGCCAGGCGAAGTATTGCTCCTCAGCCACGAGGTAGTGACAGCAATTTCAGGATCCTTTGAAACGGTATGATTGCCATTGAAATTGTATGTCAGGAACAATGGCACCGGTTTCTCTGATTTTGGAAGAAAAATCAGTACATTCATGCTTACTTCTTCCCCATCCTTTTCAAACTTCAGCTGGACCTCTTTTCTGATGGCCTTGCCATTAAAGGCATTTATGTTTTCTGAGAGCAGTTGTGAAGATAGATGGACTTTCCCGGCAGGTGTTTTTCCATAAACTTCATTCTCGAACAAATCAACAATTTCGATCCTTCTCTTCTTCCACTCATTTTGATTTTTAACCGGCAGTCCATTGTTAAAAATCAGCGGATCAGGCAAAGTATAGGATGGCATTTTGGATTCATCATAATTGGCAACAAAACCCTGGCCGAAGAGCGCCGCCGAAAAAAAGAACAAAAATGCAGAGAGTAAAGTAATTTTCATAAGTTGGTTATTTTAGTTCACTTCCATCATAAACCCTTGGCTCTATCTCTCCCCTTGCCACCATTAAAGCATTCATGGCAAGCGCTTTGAGCTCATCCTGTCCGGCATACACGGATACCGGGGCAATAAATTCGACCCTTTCGCGGATCAAAGACATAAGTCTCCGGTCGAAAGCAATTCCTCCGGTTATCAGAATCCCGTCAATTCTGCCTTTCAGAACTGTAGCCATCTCCCCAACGTATTTGGAAATCTGGTAGGCCATGGCTTCGTGGTAAAAAGTAGCCTTTTCATCACCTCTTCGAACGGCCAGTTCTACTTCGCGGGCATCGTTGGTTCCCAGATAGGCAACGTAACCACCGTTTCCGGAAATCATCGACATTACCTCATCGTAATTGTATTTACCACTGAAACAAAGCTTTACCAAATCACCAACGGGCAACGAACCGCTCCGCTCCGGAGAGAAAGGTCCCTCGCCATCGAGCGCGTTGTTGACATCAATAACCCTTCCATGCTGGTGAACACCTACCGAGATGCCTCCACCCAGGTGCACTACAATCAAATCCAACTCTTCATAGGATTGACCTACCTTCATGGCATGCTGCCGCGCTACTGCTTTCTGGTTGAGGGCATGGAAGATGGAACGACGTGTAAACAACGGATGACCTGAAACACGTGCGATGCCATCCATTTCGTCTGTCACTACCGGATCGGCAATTAAAGCCATCATGCCCGGATGCTCCTGCGCTATGTCATAGGCAATCATCGAACCGAGGTTGGAGGCATGAATACCCATCACACCCTCCCTGCAATGCTGCACCATCAATGCATTGATCAGGTACACTCCCGATTCGAGCGGATAGGTTAACCCGCCGCGGCCAATCACTACATGGACTTCATCCAATGACAAGCCCTCCATTTCGAGCTGGCTCAGAATACTTTTCCTGCGAAAAGCATATTGATCAGCTATCGATGGGTAGGCGGCAAGATCCTCTACTGAATGGTGCAGTGTTTTAAGAAAAATACAGATTGAATTTTCGTAAATGGCAATTTTCGTGGTGGTTGACCCCGGATTAATTACCAATATCCTGACAAGATCTGAACTATCCATAAATGATGAATTTAAGAGAGAAGTGAAGCTAACGCGATGGAATACTGTTTGGTGAGCGTGGAATCGCCCCTTGATGTCAGTACGACCGGGACCTTTGCACCCACCAGCATGGCAGCGGATTCGGCTTTGGCCAGCTTCATATTGGTTTTATAAAAAACATTTCCTGCATCCAGGTTGGGGAAAAGCAGACAATCGGCATCACCGGCTACCTCGCCTTGGATCCCTTTGATTCCGGCAGACTCCTTGTCGATAGCAATATCCAGCGCCAAAGGCCCGTCTATGATACATCCGGTAATCTGCTTGCGTTGACCCATGGTGGTAAGAAATGAAGCGTCTTTGGAAGAGTCGAGTTGCATCAGCAACTGCTCGCTTGGGGCAATCACCGCCACTTTTGGCAATGAAATACCTAGCGCGTTTGCCGTTTTTACCATGTACCTGATAAGCTGGACTTTCTGTCCAAGATCAGGCAGCGGTAAAACTGCAACATCACTGACTATCATCAGCTTATAGTAATTTGGATTTTGAATTACAGTTACATGACTCAGTATACTACCTGATTCCATCAATCCCTTTTCCTTATCGAGAATGGCTTTGATGAATTTATCCGTCGAGATCAAACCCTTCATTATCAGATCCCCCTCCTTTTGCCGGATCATCTGAACGGCCAGCGTAGCGGCCAGCCTCTCATCGGGTTGGTCAATAATCCTGAAAAGTGACAGATCAAATTTCTCCTCGGCACCAATTTTTTTGATAATTTTCTCATCTCCAATGAGTACCGCATGAACCAGTCCACTCTTCACTGCATTGTAGGCCGCCTCAACAGAGTGATTGTCATTGGCGCTGACTACTACAAGAGTTCGTTTAGGGCGCTGAAGAACAGCCGGGAATAGATCTTCCAAATACTTTATCATCCAGGTCTCGATTATTTTGTTTATGTTGTTTGAAGGGTTTATATAGTTTGAAATGTTTGAAGGGTTAAAGAATTTCAACTTATCAAACTTATCAAACTTATCAAACTTATCCAATTATTTCAAACATTTCAAACATTTCAAACATTTCAAACTAAATTCTTGCTCTCTTCAATGATTTTTTGTGTATCAACGGCAATCATCAATTCTTCGTTGGTAGGTACCACCATCACTTTAACCTTTGAACCTGGTTTGCTGATGGTGATCTCCTTGCTCCTTAATCCTGTATTGATCAGTTCATCAAGCTCTATTCCCAAGAATTCGAGCCCTTCGCAAATACCTGTCCGGTTGGTATCAGAATTCTCCCCGATACCACCAGTAAAGATAAGCAGATCAATACCACCCATTGCAGCAGCATAGGCGCCAATATATTTCCTGACACGATAATCAAACATTTTCATCGCCAGGGCACAACGCTCATCACCCTTTGTAGCGGCCTCCCGAATTTCACGCGAATCAGAAGATACACCACTGATACCCAGCAAACCCGAATGTTTGTTGAAAAGAATGGAGGCCGATTTTGTTCCAATTTTCTCTTTGTCCATTATGTAGCTGACTACCCCCATATCGACATCCCCTGAACGTGTCCCCATGATCAAACCTTCAATTGGTGTAAAACCCATCGAAGTATCGACAGAGATTCCATCCTTGATGGCACATACAGATGCTCCGTTCCCCAGATGGCAGGTTATTATTTTTAATCCTTTGGGATTAACACCTAAAATCTCACAGGCCCTGGCTGATACATAACGATGGCTCGTACCATGAAATCCGTAACGTCGAATGCCGTATTTTTTATAAAGCGCGTAAGGTATTGCGTACATATAGGCATGTTTGGGCATGCTTGTATGAAAGGCCGTGTCAAAAACAGCGACCTGGGGTATGGAAGGTATCAAAGACCTTAGTGCATAAATACCTTTGAGGTTAGGCGGATTGTGCAGCGGTGCCAGTTCTGTATACTTTTCAAGTGCGGCTATCACCGCTTCATTTACCAGCTTACTCTCTGTAAACAGTTCACCGCCATGCACCACACGGTGTCCTACAGCAGTGATCTCATCCAAACGTTTGATGCACCCGTGCTTAACGCTTGAGATCACACCAAGGATATATTCAATCCCAATTTTATGGTCCAGTATCTCCCCTTCAAACATTACCTTCTGTCCATCCTCCTTTTCATGCTTGAGAAAGGATCCTTTCATCCCAATTTTTTCAACGATACCCTTGGCCATCAAAACATTATCACTAAGGGAAAAAAATTGATATTTGATAGAAGAGCTGCCACAATTAAGCACTAATATTTTCATCTGTTTATAATTTTGTTTTTCAGTTGCCAGATGGAATAGCCATGAGGAAAATATTCATTCCGATTGGTGATTCCCCTATCATGTCTATTTCATATATTTTATTAATTGGTTTTTTCTTGATTCACTGGAGTTGCCCCAATGATATTACCTTTTTCGTCATATTTATAAAAACCCCAGCCGACATGTTTTCCGAACCGCTTGGCCCTGTTTAGTTTTTTTATCACAGGAGAAGCCATGTACCTTGGATCCCCGAATTCAGAATATAGATTTTCTGCCCACCTGTTGATCTTATCAATTCCAAGTATATCTGCAAGTTCAAAAGGACCGAAACGCATCCCAAATCCAATTTTCCAAACGGTATCAATATCGGGCAGCGAACCTACACCTTCCAGATAAACTTCACATGCTTCGTTGAGCAAAGCCGTATAAAGCCGGATAGAGATAAGACCTGCAGATTCTTCAACTGGTATTGCTTGCCTGTTAACCAGCTTAACAAAAGTCAACACCCTTGCATACACTTCGTCTGAAGTATAGAGACCTTTAACCACTTCACATATCTTTGCTTCAGGCGATTGTACAAAGAAATGTAAACTGACACATCGTTCACGATGTACCAGTTCGGAGGAGAGTTCTGTAATGATAATGGTTGTAGAATTGGTGGCAATGATACAATCCGGACTAACCACTTTTTCGACCTTCCTAAAAACCTCTTTCCTTTCAGTAATTTTTCTGGCACTCGACTCCGCACGAATGGCTTCTATAACGAAATCACACTCTTTCAGATCTTTATAATCCAGGCTTCCCTTGATACGGGAGAGAATCAGTTTTTTTTCCCCCATGGTCATACCCCAGTTCTCAATACGCCGGTCCAAAGCTATACCCAGCTGTTCGTATGCATTGTTAATTCTCTCCTCCGAAAGTTCAATAAAGATCACCTCGATGCCATACGCACTGGCAATTCGGGCAATATTCTGACCGTCTTTTCCGCAACCAACGACCCCAATTTTTGAAAAAAGGGTATGTTGGTGCTGCTTCTTACTCAGACCAAAATCTTCGATTTGCTCAACTATCATATTGTCCATGGAATGTATTTTTAAACATTATAAACTTTTTAAAACTTTCTTCGTGCCGGCTTGATTGGCTGTAATGGCTACCATATTCACGATATCGCTGACCGAGCAACCCCGCGAAAGGTCATTGATCGGAGCAGCCATACCCTGCAAAACAGGGCCCACTGCTTCTGCGCCGGCCAATCGCTGCACCAGTTTGTAGCCAATATTCCCTGACTCGAGACCCGGAAAAATCAATACATTCGCTCTTCCTGCCACTTTACTCCCCGGAGATTTTAACTGTCCAACTTCAGGTACAAGGGCCGCATCCAGTTGCATCTCCCCATCTATCAACAAATCGGGATTCCGCTCTGAGGCAATTTTTGTTGCCTGTGCAACTTTATCGACAAGTTCGTGCTGCGCACTCCCTTTTGTCGAAAAGGAGAGCATGGCCACCCGTGGTTCGATGTTGGCAATTGCTTTTGCCGAAGCAGCCGTGGTTACTGCAATCTCAGCCAGCTGAAATGCATCAGGATCAGGCATAACCGCGCAATCTGCAAAAACCAGCATGCCATTGTCGCCAATATTTTTGTCCTTGAAAATCATAAAAAACAAACCGGATACAACAGAAACTCCCGGCAAGGTTTTCACAAACTGAAAAGCAGGCCTTAATACATCTCCGGTGGCGTTTATCGCTCCGGCCACCTCGCCATCCACATCTCCGGCCTTGATCATCATGACCCCAAAATAGAGCGGATCGTTCAGCAATTCAAATGCCTTTTCTATGGTCAAGCCTTTATGTTTGCGGAGTTCCACCATTATTTCTGCATATTTCTTCCTACTACTGTCGGTTGCAGGATTCACAATTCGGGCACCCAAAACAGATATTCCTTCCCTTTTTGCGGTTGCTTCAATGTCGTCCGGGTTACCCAGTAAGGTTATTCTGGCTATTTTATCCCTGAGAATTTGTTCTGTCGCCTTCAATGTCCTGATCTCATTACCTTCAGGCAAAACAATGTGGTTCTGAAGCCTCACGGCGTTTCCCTTGATCTTTTCAAGCAAATCCATTGGTGAAATATTAAATTTTCGAACTATTTTTTTTAAAAGTACAAAAATAAGGATTCTTGGGAGAGTTACCTAATGTTCCCATCGATTTTCCACTACTCATTTAACAATTAAAACTAAAATTTGTTAAACAGAAATTCCATAAAATAAGGGCAGCAGTTCTCTTTAAATGTAGGGACAAAACTACTTGCAGCGATTCAGCGCCAAAATAATTTTGTTGATAACTAAATAGTTACAATAGGTTG
>CAYHQN010000095.1:0-17323 GCA_964358545.1 uncultured Tangfeifania sp.
TCTGGTTGATTTGGGTGAAATTGAGATCATGGAGGATATCACACCCGAACAAAAAGATGAATTGAGGGCTGCCCTACTCAATTCAGGTCTTTAATTGATGGATGATAAAAGGGCGGTTTTGATCGAAAGGATAAAGAATGCAATCATTGAAATGGTCCATCATACCGATGAAATGATCAAAGTAAATTTCTCCGATTATTTAAGTGAAAAACTGAACCACGATTACACTTATTTGGCCAATCTTTTTTCCGAAATCCAGGGAACCACGATTGAGCAATTTGTTATTCACCATAAAATTGAGCGGATCAAGGAATTAATTATTTATGATGAATTGAACATTACAGAAATTGCCTGGAAGATGAATTACAGCAGTGTTGCCCATTTATCCAATCAATTTAAAAAAATCACAGGTCTTACACCGTCCCATTTTAAACAGCTGAAAGTCAAGAGGAGAAGTCCGATTGAGGAGGTAGGAAATTTAGTGGAGCACAATAGCGTAACAAATTAATTAGATGGAAAGAACGAGATCACATAATTCACAATACGCCAGCAGTTTGATAGAAGCAAGCCTGGATCCCTTGATAACAATCAGTGTTGATGGGAAAATTACGGATGTAAACCAGGCTAAAGTGGATGTTACAGGCGTTGAACGCAAAAAACTTTTGGGTACCAATTTTTACGATTATTTCACAGAACCCAAGAAGGCTTCTGATGTATACAAGAAAGTTTTTGCTTCAGGGTCCATTTCAGATTCGCCCCTCACCTTCCGGGATATTAATGGAAAACTAACAGATGTGTTGTTTAACGGATCAGTATATAAAGATAAAAAGGGCAAGGTTTTAGGGGCAGTAGTAGTAGCAAGGGATGTCTCCAGACAGAAATGGGTTACTGAGTTGCAGATTGTCAACAAAGAGCTGGCTTTCCAGAATGATGAAAAGGAGAAGCGTGCAGCAGAGTTAGTTATTGCCAATAAGGAACTTGCCTTTCAAAACGAAGTAAAGGAGAAACGCGCTGCCGAATTGGTTGTTGCTAACAAAGAGCTGGCTTTTCAAAATGATGAAAAGGAGAAACGTGCCGCCGAATTAGTTTTGGCCAACGTGGAACTCATCTTTCAAAATGATGAAAAGGAGAAACGCGCTGCCGAGTTGGTTATTGCCAACAAAGAACTGGCTTTTCAGAATGATGAAAAGGAGAAACGCGCTGCTGAATTGGGTTTGGCCAACGTGGGACTCATCTTTCAAAATGAAGAGAAAGAGAAACGCGCTGCCGAGTTGGTTATTGCCAACAAAGAACTGGCTTTTCAGAATGATGAAAAGGAGAAACGTGCCGCTGAATTGGTCGTAGCCAACAAGGAACTTGCTTTTCAGAATGAGGTAAAAGAGAAACGTGCTGCCGAATTAATTGTAGCCAACAAAGAACTACTCTTTCAAAACAAAGAAAAGGGTAAACGTGCGGCAGAATTAGTCATTGCTGACAAAGAGTTAGCTTTTCAAAACAAAGAAAAGGGTAAACGCGCAGCAGAATTAATTATTGCTGACAAAGAACTTGTCTTTCAAAACCAGGAGAAGGAAAAGCGCTCAGCCGAATTGGTCATTGTCGACAAAGAACTAAGGTTTCAAACGAAAGAAAAAGAGAAGCAGGAAATTGCCAATGCGGAACTTGAAGCAATCAGCAAATCGCTTAAATTGGCCTCACAGTATTCGCTTAGTCTCCTTGAAGCGAGTCTTGATCCCTTAGTAACCATCAATACTGAGGGAAAGATTACCGACTTAAATGAGGCAACTGTTCGAATTACCGGCATTTCAAGAGGACATTTAAAAGGATCCAATTTCTTCGACTATTTTACTGAACCTCAAAAAGCACGCGAAGTTTACCAGAAAGTCTTTGCGAAAGGGTCACTGACTGATTCACCACTCACCCTTCGGCACAAGGATGGTACTTTGACAGAGGTATTGTTCAATGGTTCGGTTTACAAGGATGATCAGGGCAATGTTTTGGGTGTTGTGGTTGTGGCCAGGGACATTACCGATCAAAAAAGAATAGCCACAGAATTAACCGAGGCCATTGTTTTCGCCGAGCTGGCTGTTGCCATTGCCGAAGAGGCCAAAATGAAAGCTGAAAGCGCTACCCTCATTGCTGAAACGGCCGTGAAAGCGAAACAGCAATTCTTGTCAAACATGAGCCATGAAATTCGCACTCCAATGAATGCGATTATCGGATTTACCAAAGTTTTGCTGAAAACAGAGACAACATCCAAACAAAAAGAGTACCTGCAGGCAATCAAAATGAGCGGAGATGCGCTGATCGTACTGATAAACGATATACTTGACCTTGCAAAGGTGGATGCCGGCAAAATGGTATTTGAGCGGACCCCATTCAAAATGGCCCTTTCCATTGCGGCCATGTTGCACCTCTTTGAACCTAAAATCCGTGAGAAGAATCTCGAATTGATCAAAGAATACGACTGCAAAATTCCAAACGTATTGCTCGGCGACCCTGTACGATTGCACCAGATTATTTTAAACCTGGTGAGCAACGCTGTTAAGTTTACGAACAAAGGGAAAATAACAGTGACTGTTCGCCTTTTAAGGGAAGATGAAAAAAAGGTTACCATAGAATTTACCGTCAGTGATACCGGGATTGGAATAACAGAAAGTAAGATTGAAAGAATATTTGAAAATTTTCAGCAGGCTTCCAGCGGTACTTCCAGATTGTTTGGAGGAACAGGACTTGGACTTGCCATTGTTAAGCAACTGGTTGAAGCGCAGGATGGAACAATCAGTGTCAAGAGTACAGTCGATGAGGGTTCAATATTTGGTTTTGTCTTGGACTTTCTAAAAACCAAAGCAGATGCAGAATCTGAAATTGAAAATCTTGAAATTGATAGTGAAATAAAAAACGTAAAGGTATTGGTGGTGGAGGATATTGCCCTCAATCAGTTGCTCATGAAGACCCTGTTGGACGAATTTGGATTTGAATGCGATATTGCCTCCAACGGGAAAATTGCCATTGATAAATTGCAGTCGAACAAATTTGATCTCATATTGATGGACCTGCAGATGCCCGAAATGAACGGTTTTGAAGCCACAGAATACATCAGGAACACGATGCATTCAACGGTTCCCATCATCGCCCTGACCGCCGATGTGACCACGGTCGATCTGGCAAAATGCAAATCAGTTGGCATGAATGATTACATCGCGAAACCGGTTGATGAAAAAGTGTTGTACCACAAAATTGTCAGCTCAGTGAAAAAGCCCTTAAACACTGACAATGAAGTTGAGATTGAACCAGTTAAAATAGTCAAATATACTGATCTTAATTACTTGATGGCTCGTACTAAATCCAATCCGATCCTTATGATGGAGATGATTTCGCTTTATCTGGAACAGACCCCTCCCTTAATCACCATCATGAAACAGGGCTGGAAGGATAAAGATTGGAATTCCTTGTACGCGTCAATGCACAAAATCATTCCTTCCTTTGCCATAATGGGTATAAACCCCGATTTCGAAGAGATGGCCAAAAAGGTACAGGATTATGCGAAGAACCAGCAACAATCGACGGGTATATTCGATCTGGTCCTGGAAATTGAAAATGTGTGTAATCATGCCTGTGAAGAATTGGAAATAGCCTATTCATCAATAAAAAATTCCCAAAAATGATAGATAAAAAAAAGATAAAACTGTTTCTGGTAGATGATGATGTCATGTACTTAAAACTATTGGAGATAGAATTTCTTCAGCATGCCGATTTTGTAATAGAAACATATGCGACCGGAGAGCTTTGCATTGCAAATTTGTCCAACCAACCCGACGTAATCATCCTTGATTATTACCTCGACGGAGTGGATGAAAGCGCCATGAACGGGATAGAAACGCTGGATATAATCAAGAAATTTAACCCGGACATACCGGTCATCATGTTATCCTCCCAGGATAAAATTGAGGTAGCTGTCGATTGTATGCTTCACAAGGCTTCAGACTATGTAGTGAAAAGTGAAACTGCATTTGTGCGCATGCAAAAAACAATCGGAACAATTTTTCGTGTAAAGAAAATGGAAAAAGAGTTGAGCTGGTACATGGAAAGGATGTAAATGAATACAGTTGTAATGCCATAACAGTTCAAAGCAATTATATTCTCCCAAAGAGGCTGCCGCAAGGTAGCCTCTTTTTGGTTTCAGCAATATCTGAACCTTTGTCGCTCCCGAAAATGCACACATTAAGAGACAGTTTGATTGTACTAAAACAGAATCTGTAAAACCTTATTTTTTTAGGTTACCTGAAAAAAATAAGGTTTTCAAACCCGTGAATTTTCCTGTGATTAAATACAAGCAACTTTGCAGATCAAGCCTTAGATAAATTTAAACAGTCTCTAAGTATTCTGAAAAATTGAATCTCGTATTGTTTGTTCTATAATGGTTTAATTGTCAATGATTAACCAAATTGTAAATAGTAAATTATTTAATGGTAAATACCTAGATGTGTGAATGATGTAAATAATTTCAGAAATTCTGTAATACTTTTTGGGTTTAAGCAGTTGATATTTGTGATGAAAATTTATTCAAATAAAATTTAATTCAATGAAAAAACTAATGATTTGCATGGTGATGACATTTATGGTGTTGTCATTGATTCCTGCACAACTGAATGCAGCAAATGAAATTAAAGCTAAATCAGAATTACTTTCTGTAGCAAAGGCAGAATCACCCACTTTAGCTGTAAGCAATGATTTGGCTATCTACAATGCCCAAATGGCCAGATTGGAAGAAATCAAAGCGATGGATATGTCGACACTGAGCCGTTCCGAAAAGAAAGTATTGCGCACTGAAGTAAAAGCGATTAAAAACGACCAGGACGAACGAAGCAGAAGATATCGTGATAGAGGGGACCGGGGCTATTATGACAATGGTCGCCATAGTGGAACTGTGTTTATTTACGGTGGAGGAGGATTATTACTTCTCATTCTTTTGATCATTCTTTTGGCTTAAGAATTGAAGTAGCTCACATTCAGCATCAAGCTGTTAGCAATTAGCTTTTAGTTTTAGTTTAAGTTTAAGTTACAAAAGGATAAGTACACGGAAATAAATATTAACTACCATGGGAAATTTACTTTATGTTGTTGCTGTTATTTTGATCATTGCATGGGCCATTGGATTTGTGGGTTATGGTACGGGAGGAATTGTTCATATTCTTCTTGTAATTGCCCTGATTGCTGTGATTCTGAGGGTTATTCAGGGAAGAAGGATCTTATAATTTCTCTACAATACTTAATCCGCTACGCGGAAAGCTAACTTACAAATATCATTGTTGTACAGGGCTTTAACATTTTTCTTTAGTCGATAAGGGTACAGCTGAAAATTTTCCGCATAGCGGATAAAGTATTGTAGAAAATAACCCCCAATGGGCATATTACCTCGTAGAGGTTAAAGAAATTAAGCGCTCAGGGATTTTAGAAAATTAACCGGATACGATAAAAAAAATAAAAAATGCAAAAAAGAACGATAGCAATTTCAATTATTGTGATTGGAATATTGATGATGGTCTATACTGGATTCAACTATGTGACGACAGAGAAAGTTGTTGACCTGGGGCCTATTAAAATAAACGCGGAAAAGAATCATCCGGTGCAATGGTCCCCAATCGTTGGTCTGGTATTAATTTTTGGAGGTGTCGCTATTTTGCTTATACCCAAGCTGAAGAGTTAATTGAAAGAGTAAGACCAAACCTACACAATGAGATCAGGGAAAAAAGTCTCCAAAATAAAGAATTTTTTCAAAATTTTCGGTCCTGGGGTGATTACCGGAGCAGCTGATGATGACCCTTCAGGAATTACATTCCTGGTTATGTTTGCATCAGTAGTTGCTATGTTTTACACTTTAGCCCAGACATAATCCGACATTTGAATGTGTGAATGATGTAACTTATCCCAAAAGTTATGTAACAACATAAAGAATAAACCGGCTTACATTTGAATTTAACTTCTAAATCATTTGATATGTCACTACTTAGTATTTTGGTTGCCATAATTGTGGTAGGCGTTCTCCTTTGGATCATCAATAATTTTCTGCCCATGGATCGCCAAATTAAACGAATTTTCAACATTGTCGTTGTTGTAGCGTTGATTATTTGGCTTCTAAAGGCGTTTGGACTTTTCGCTTACCTGACAAGTATTTACGTTTAAACCAACACAATGAAATACCCATGAGTGAATATACGCACCAACCGAAAATGATTAAGTGGGTATTCCATGTGGCAATTAAAAATCAAATTATATACACATGAACCTTAAGAGAATATTCGGGGCGCTGCTTACCCTTCTCGGAACAGGAGGCCTGATATATGCTGCCGTACTGTTTGTCAATGCATCGGGCAATACACGGGATTTCAAGTCACTTGTCATTTATGGTTTGCTTGGACTCCTGTTTTTTATTGCCGGCATAAGTTTGGTGCGCACGACGAAGGACGAATCATGAGATTAACAGCGGATATCGAACCTTATCCAAAATTATATTGGATCAATTAACTACAAATATTGTTACCTCCTCTGGAAACACTACCTTTACCAGTACAGAATTGCGGAATTATTCAATCCCAATTTAACACTGAACTCAATGCAAGTAACGGTAACCAGAAAAAAACAGATTTTCTCTCCTGATTCTACAAGGGTAATCGCCCGATTTCTCTATTTGGATGAAGAACGGTCGGCTGATATAATCAGGAAGGTTTTGGCAATGCCGGAAGAGCAGGTAAAGATTGCCATAAGCCAGGTACTGAGAGGTTACGCGCGTCGTCACAGAAATATTTCGCGCATATTTGATAGACATTTTGACCGTCTTGCGCCAATCTTTGACAAGATAGAAGTCAATGAAGCGGATCTTAGTCCTGCTCAGAAAACGCTGGTTGGTTCCTATTTTACCATGGAATATTCCATTGAATCTGCAGCTTTTTTTAATCCATCCATTGTCGAACACCCTGATCAGTCTGAGTTAAGGTCAGATGAAAAAAGGGTGATTTTTAGTTTCAGGGCCACCGGCGAAGGGCATATCTCCTCTGTCGTATTCCGGGCAGGAATTCTTGACAGGCACAGCAACCTCACGATCGAACCTGTCGGTAAAATGCTGGCAGAGGCAGATAAAATTATACGGAATACCTACCATAAAAAAAGCTTTCGGGCGAAACTAAATGAAATTCAAGATCACAGCACGGTTATTGTTCCGCCTATCATAGCCGTTGATGAAGTTCAGGTGCCTGAAAAAGTTATTTCTACTGCTATTTCTGATAAAAAAGAGGAGATGCAAGACCAGGCCAAGGTTGTTTCACCTGATTTTATCCTGGATAAATTGGGAGAGACTTTTACTTATGGTGAATTGATGAGGAATCTAGGAGTTGCCATCAAGGATACGGCACTTACAGAAGAGCATATCAAAATAATCAATCATATGATGTGGCTGGCTTCCTCCCATTACGAGATTCATTTTTCGATCGATTCGGCCATTTCCGAAAGGGTTATTTTTCCCATATCGGCAACCGAACAAAGAGGGATTGAAGATGCCAGGTTTGTTAAATTCACGGACGACAATGGTGATGTAACTTATTTTGCCACCTACACTGCCTACGATGGAATAGCCATTCTGCCCAAGTTAATAAGTACAAAAGATTTTTACGATTTTAAGATATTGCCTATAAATGGTGAGATTGCTCAAAACAAGGGAATGGCTCTTTTTCCCAGGAGGATTAACGGTAAGTATGCGATGTTATGCAGAATAGATGGGGTAAATAATTACATCGCTTATTCTGACAATATTAATATCTGGCGTACAGCCAAAGTTATTCAGAAACCCGAATTCCCCTGGGATCTCGTGCAAATTGGCAATTCCGGCTCTCCTATTGAGACCACGGAGGGTTGGCTGGTAATGACACATGCAGTCGGATCCATGAGGGAATATACGCTAAGTGCATCCTTGTATAACCTTGAGAACCCCGAGATCTTAATCGGGAAGTTGAATGAGCCGTTAATGGTGCCCAATGAAGAGGAAAGAGAAGGCTACGTGCCGAATGTAATCTATTCGTGTGGCTCAATGATTCACAATGATGATCTGATTATCCCTTATGCCATGTCGGATCATGCCTCCACCTACGCGACTGTTAATCTAAGGGAACTGCTGGATGTACTGAAGACTACAGGCAGCTCAGAAAAGTAGCAGGACATAAACACCCCCTTAAAAAAAATCGATTCCAGGAAATACATCTTCAACAGAAATGTGTGAATGATGTAAACTTTATATGCAATTGTGTAATGCATTTCTGTATGGGGCACCTCATCTTTGACCATATAATTTTCATACCTAAAAGAGAGGAGCGTTTACTATGAACTCAATTGAAGAAAACGGAAACCTGCAGAAGCAGTATGGAGCGCTCATGCAGAAATTCGCACGCTTAATAGAAGATGACCAGTTGTACCTGGAAGGTCTGCGACAGGAAGTTTTCGGAAAACTTCAGATCAGGTTTGGGAAAACAGAA
This sequence comes from uncultured Tangfeifania sp., assembly GCA_964358545.1. GTDB lineage: Bacteria > Bacteroidota > Bacteroidia > Bacteroidales > Prolixibacteraceae > CAINVV01. The sequence goes on from CAYHQN010000095.1 coordinate 8,523, forward strand.
GAAGAATTGGATATGATTATTGCGACGCTTTAAAGTGGGAATGATGTAACTCTTCATCTTAATTGTGTAACATTTATCCTCATCGGGAAGCTCACATTTGTATACTGTAATTATTTAGTCATCATTAAAAAACAATCATTATGAACACAGGAAAAGTATTATTAGGTGTATTGGCTGGAGTCGCCGCCGGCGCTTTGCTGGGAATTTTATTCGCTCCGGCCAAAGGTTCACGTACCCGAAGGAGAATTCTTAGGCAGGGTGAGAGCTATGTAGACGGATTGAAAGAAAAATTCAATGAATATGCAGACACAATCTCCGAGAAACTTGAACATGCCAAAGAAGAAGTTTCAGCGTTTGCTCAAAAGGGGAAGGAAAAATTTGAAGAAGCTGAAAAAGAGGTGAAAGCGTCAAAGGTTTGAACCATTTAAAGCAATTTAAATAATTTGACTACTCCGGGAGATCAATTAATAAACATTATCCCTGTCAGGTTTTAGACATTTGCTTGTCACCGATAGATTAAGCTTAGCTGAACGATTTCAATTCACGCCTGGCAGGGATTTTCGGAGCAATATCAATTAAAAATTTGATAATCATATCATTATGCTCAATAATATTTTCAGGCAAAATGCCATGGGAGGCGCTACGGAGATGATTGAATCACTGTTTGAAAAAACAGTGGATTACGGAAAAACAAGCTTCCAATTGGTGAAACTTAGAACGCTGAGTAAAACCTCAGATGTTGTTTCCTCCCTCCTCGCCCACATGGTTGTCCTGATTTTTGCTTTGTCATTTATGCTTTTCCTGAGTTTGGGCATGGCAATCTGGGTTGGCGAAATTCTTGGCAATACCTTTTATGGGTTCTTTGTGGTAGCAGCCTTTTATGGGTTAACAGGGATTTTTATCCATCTTTTCCTGCACAAATGGATTAAAAAGTTGGTAAGTGATCGTTTTATTGAACAAGTGCTTAAATAAACCCAGATGCAAAACAGATCTTCCACCGCTGTGTTAAAAGATACAATTCAATTACTGGAAACCGAGCAGGAAATTGAAGGACGAATTTTGAAAGAACAATTTTACCGGACCTACGAAAGCCTGAAACCCGTTAATCTTCTCCGAAGTTCAATACGGGATGTCGCTTCTTCACCCTATTTGATTGATAACATCATAGGCACAGCAGTGGGTTTGGCAACGGGTTATCTATCCAGGAAAATTGTGATAGGAACCTCAGGAAACTTGATCAGAAAACTTTTTGGCTTTTTGCTACAATTGGGTGTTACAAATACGGTTGCACAACACCCAGATTCCATAAAATCAATCGGTCAGTATATCTACAAACATTTTCTCCGTAAAAAAAGAGAAAAAGCTCAATTATTGTGATAAAGAGAGAAATACAATTACCATTTTATGCAAAGGCTTCCATCTTTTTTATCGGTTTGGTTGCCTTTGTTGCCATATTATACATTGCTCAAGGAATTATTGTCCCTATTGTTTTTTCAGTCATTGTTGCCATCCTGCTCCATCCGGTTGTAAATTTCTTTGTACGGTTAAAAATTAACAGGATTATTGCCATTGTATTCGCTTTGCTCCTTACCTCTTTGGCGCTTGCCGCGCTTTTCGTTTTGATATTTACCCAGGCGAGCCAGTTTGCAGAATCGTGGCCAAAACTGGTGGATAAATTTACCGGGACACTCAACCAAATTATTTCTGAAATATCCGGTTACTACGATCTAAAACCGCAGATCATCCACGACTGGATTACTAAGACCAAGGATGAACTTCTCCACTTCAGCAATGAAGCAATCGGTCAAATGATCGTTTCTGTGGGCAACATAGTCATGTTGTTGTTTTTAATCCCGGTTTACATCTTTTTAATCTTGTTTTACCAACCTCTACTAATCGAATTTATTCGCAGGCTCTTTAGCTCAAGCGACCACAACCAGGTGAGCGAAATTGTTTCCCAGATAAAAAACGTGATCCAACGCTATCTGGTAGGATTGGTGATCGAAGCTGTGATGGTGGCAACGTTGAATACTACAGCTCTCCTGATACTTGGAGTCGAATATGCGGTCCTGCTGGGCATCATTGGAGCGCTACTCAATGTGATTCCTTACATCGGAGGACTTGTGGCCGTTGCATTACCAATGATCGTTGCTTTGGCTACCAAATCGACTGCCTGGTATGCTTTTTACGTTATGTTAAGCTATTACTTTATTCAATTGATAGACAATAATTATATCGTTCCCTACATTGTTGCCTCCAAAGTAAAAATAAACGCACTTTTCTCGATCATCGTAGTTTTTGTTGGGAATGCAATATGGGGAATTCCCGGCATGTTCCTTTCCATACCGCTTTTGGCCATTGTAAAAGTAATTTTCGACCACATCGAATCGGTAAAACCCTGGGGATTTTTATTGGGCGATACCATGCCATCTTTGTTAACTATAGAACCAATAATAAAAAAATTAAAAAAATTGGTCCCATGACCCAAGAGATCTTAGGATTGGTTAATCACGGAATGACCCTATTAAAAAGTAATGAAACATGTCGGGAGTTCGCACATGGGCTTGCCGAAATATTGGTTGTGACATCCTATCCTCCCCGGGAATGTGGCATAGCTACTTATTCTCAGGATTTGATCAGGGCCATTAACAACAAATTCAGTAATTCAATATCCATCAAGGTTTGTGCACTTGAATCCAATGAAACAAATTACTCCTACCCTGGTGAAGTCAAATATATCCTTAAAACCTCACTGGCCGACGAGTATGAGAAATTGACAATTGCAATCAATAAAAATGATCGTATCAAACTTATTCTCATTCAGCATGAGTTCGGATTCTATAAAAAGCAGGAAAACGCGTTTATGCAATTTCTATTTGAACTCTCTAAACCTGTTGTGATCGCTTTTCATACCGTTCTACCTCATCCTGATGTGCAACTTCTGTCAAAGATAAAACATATCACCTCTGTATGTCAGTCAATTATTGTTATGACACAAACCTCGGCTGATATTTTATCGAAGGAATACAATGTACCTTCCGAGAAGATCTCGGTAATTGCGCATGGCACCCATCTGGTTCCCCATTTGAGCGAAAAGTTTTTGAAACAGAAGTATGGATTAGCAAATCGAAAAGTTCTTGCCACATTTGGTCTGCTGAGTTCAGGAAAAGGAATTGAAACCACATTGGCTGCATTACCTGCGATTATCAAACAATGCCCTGAAGTTATGTTTATGATAATGGGTAAAACACATCCTGAGGTTGTTAAAACTGATGGGGAACAATACCGCGAAATGTTGGTGGAAACGGTAAATAAACTGGGAATCGAGGATCATGTACGTTTTATTAATAAATATCTGTCACTTCCTGAATTGCTTGAATATTTGCAGCTCACAGATGTATATCTCTTTACTGCAAATGATCCTAATCAGGCCGTCAGCGGCACTTTTGCCTATGCGATGAGTTGCGGTTGCCCTATCATTTCTACTCCCATTCCCCATGCAGTAGAAGTATTAACTGCTGATAGGGGCATAATTTTTGATTTTCGCGATTCAGAACAGTTGGCAGCAGGTGTGAACCGCTTACTTCAAAATGATTCTTTACGAAAAAATCTCAGTGTCAATGTATTGCAAAAAATAATGTCTACTGCATGGGAAAATTCCGCAGTTGAACACGCTTTGCTCTTGGGGAAAATTGCCGATGAAAAAATGGTACTACGGTACAATCTCCCGTCCATCAAATTTGATCACCTCAACAATATGACTACCGATGTCGGAATCATTCAATTTTCAAAAATCAATCAGCCGGATATTAATTCCGGATACACACTGGATGATAACGCCCGTGCCCTGATTGCCTGTTGCATGTATTTTAAATTGACCGGTGACGAAAAAAGTGTGTTTTACATACAGAAATATCTGAATTTTGTTAAGTATTGCCAATTACCTACAGGTGATTTCTTGAATTATGTTGACCAGGAAAGCCATTTTACAGATCAGAACAACGCGGTGAACCTGGATGATTCCAACGGGAGGGCTATCTGGGCTTTGGGATACCTGATCTCATTGATTGATCTGCTTCCCACAAAAATAATACTTGAAGCCGACAGAATACTGGCTAAATCGCTCCATACATTTGACAGGGTTCATTCTACAAGGGCTATGGCCTTTGCCATCAAGGGGTTGTATTATTACCACCACACCATGAAATCGGCCGAAAATCTATTTCTGATCAAAACTTTAGCCAATCGGTTGGTACAGATGTACAAACACGAATCGACGGGGGAATGGGAATGGTTCGAAGGATATCTCACCTATGCCAACAGCATCTTACCGGAGGCCATGTTGTACGCCTGGTTGTTAACCGGTGAAGACAATTACAAGGAGATCGCAAATTCGTCCCTGGATTTTCTGCTCTCGCATACCTTCAATCAAAATGGAATCGAAGTAATATCCAACAAAGAATGGTTTTTCAGGGGTGAGCAAACAGGGAGATTTGGTGAACAACCTATTGATGTTGCATATACCATTATGACTTTAAGTAAATTCTACGATGTATTTGATGACGACAAAATGTATGAAAAAATGGTTACTGCCTTCAATTGGTTTTTAGGGGAAAACCGTTTGCACCAAATTGTTTACAACCCCTGTACCGGAGGCTGTTATGATGGATTGGAAGAGAGGAATGTCAACCTCAATCAGGGCGCTGAATCAACGATTAGTTACCTGATGGCCAGATTAACAATTGAAAAGTATAATAAGTAACATCCGGACCTGTTTAAATAAACTTATCTGCTTTGAAAACTGTGAGAATAGATACTGAAAAAACAAGATCTGTGGCCCTCATCGTAGCGCATCCGGATGATGAAACATTGTGGGCCGGTGGAACTATTCTTTCGCATCCTGAGTGGAACTGGTTTGTAGTTTGTCTTTGCCGACGCAGTGACAAGGAACGGGCCTCCAAATATAGCAAGGCTCTTAAGATTCTTAAGGCCACGGGCATTATGGGCGACCTCGACGATGGCCCTCAACAAATACCTTTGGATGATAGTGAAGTAGAAAACAGTATCATGGAGTTGTTACCTCAGAAACATTATGATTTACTGATTACCCACAATATTACCGGAGAATATACAAGGCACCTCAGGCATGAAGAGATAAGCAAAGCTGTGATAAAACTTTGGCAGTCAGGGAAAATTAATACTGATGAACTATGGACATTTGCCTACGAAGATGGAAACAAAGCCTATTTTCCAATTGCCGTCGAAAAGGCATCGGTTTTTAAACAACTACCGCAAAACATCTGGAACAAAAAATTCAACATTATTACTGAAACATACGGTTTTGATCAGAACAGTTGGGAAGCCAAAACAGTACCGCATGCTGAAGCATTCTGGCAATTCACCAATCAGTTTCATGCTAAAAACTGATTTAGCAATTTGAAGATGAGACAATTTGAATTATCAATAACTAATAAATTTCTCAATTTTCGCATTTTCACATTTTCACATTTTCACATTAATTTTCATGAAAGTATTGGTCATGTATGATTACCCTCCATCCCCCGGAGGGCTTGCAACTCAGGGAGACTTATTATACAAGGGTCTTCTGGGAATGGGCGTAGATGCCCGCGCTGTTCATTTCGAATCGGCTCAGGAAAAAGAGTGGTACTATCGCTGGTTTGAACCGGATGTTGTTATTGGAGTAGGATACTGGGGCCACACGCCGCAATTGGTGCTGCATCCCCAGCGATACGGGATCCAGCCAGTCCCCTGGTTGGTGGCAGATGGTTATATAGCTAATTATCAGGAAGTTTTGAATACCCTTCCTTTGATCCTGGTTACATCAAACTGGGTCAAAGAAATGTATGTCCGCGATGGCATTCATGGTGATCGAATTGAAGTTCTTCCCGTTGGATGTGATACTGATTCTTTCATACCGTTTGAAAAAAATGATCCGAAAATTCTTGCCGTACGTGAAGCGTTAGGAATCTCACCGGAACAGCTGATGATTCTTACTGTTGGTGGTGATGCTGCATCCAAAGGTGCGCAGGAGGTAATGCAAGCGCTTGCTATCATTGATTCAAAAGCACCTGACTGGAAATATGTATGCAAAGTTTGGCCGCAACCACGAACCAAAATTCAAAATCTGGCAGATTTGCAAATGGCTTCAGACCTTGGCATAGAAAAAAATGTCACCTATGAGACCAATACGATCTCAAGGAATTTCATGCCATATTTGGTAGGTGCATGTGATATTTATGCTGCCCCTTCGAGGCTTGAAGGATTTGGTATGCCACAAGTTGAAGCCGGAGCTTGCGGAAAGCCTGTTGTCAGCATAAAGGCAATGGGAATGTTGGATACCCTAATTGATGGTGAAACAGCATTTTTGGCAAATGTGGCACAGCGAATTGTTGTCAATGAAGTAATAATTGGAGGCGAGTCGGGATTTGAGGAAAAGCACAAACTGATTTTTGAAGTTCCGCGAACTGTGGATTACCGTGCCAATGTTCAGGACATAGCCAAATATTTATTGATTCTTATGAAAGACGCAAGTCTGCGTGACAAAATGGGGAAAGCAGGTCGGGAGCGAGTGGTAGCAAATTTTGATTACCGCGTAGTTGCAAAAAGGTTTGTTCAGATCATCAACGAAAAATTGGGAATAAACTAATGTGGAAATGTGGAAATGTGAAAATGTGAAAATGGAAAACAGGCAAGAGATCGAAGATGCGAAGAATGCTGCACTTGAAGTGCTGCTGCACAATTCCCACGGACCCTATTTTGGACTGCCGCGTACTGCAGGATGGGGCTATCCGGAACCATATACCAGGGATTTGATGTTTTCCATTCTTGGTATTGCAGTTACAGGAAATAAAAAATTACTCGGGAGCATCCGAAAAGTATTGGAAGCACTGGCTAAAAATCAAACAAACAGGGGGCATATCCCTTCTTTGGTACATGACAAAGAAGACCGTGGATCCAGCGATACCACTCCGTTGTTTTTGATGGCTGTTGGCATTTATAGAAAAGTATCGGCTGAACCGGATTTTTTAAATGAAGCAGTTGAAAAGGCACTGATCTGGATGGAATACCAAAGCCCGTCCGACCGTTACCTTGTTGCCCAGCAACCAACCAGCGACTGGCGTGATGAACAATGGGTAACTGGCTATGGTCTGTTTGTAAATACCATCGTATACAGTTATCTCAGGCTCCTGAACAAACACGAAAGAGCAGACAGTATCCAACGCGAGATGGGTCGGTTTACCATCACCGACGGAATAGGTCACCGCCATGTTCACGAAGGTCTTGTGGTTAAGCACAAACCCTATTATGCTTTTTGGTCTTACAAAATTCACAGCAGTGAGCGGTTCGATCTGCTGGGGAATACGCTTGCCATTCTTTCCGGATTGGCAACTCCTTCCAGGGCCAATGAGATGATTTCGTGGATCGAAAAGGAGTGCGAAGCCATGCGCCTTAGAGGAGAATTGTCGATTCATTTACCTCCAAATTTTTTCCCTTATATAAGACCTGAGGATGCTGAGTGGCTTCCAAGGTATTTAATATATAACAACCCGGGAGAGTACCACAACGGAGGTATTTGGCCTTTTATTTGTGGGTTTTATGTGGCAGCCCTGGTTGCTGCAAAAAGATATAAACTCGCAAAGGAGAAGCTTGTGGCACTTACACATTGTATAAAAATCTCTAATACCGGGAATGTCAACTATGGATTTAACGAATGGATAAAAGCTCAGGATGGAAAACCAATGGGGCAGGATTGGCAAACGTGGAGTGCTGCCCTTTATCTCTATGCAGCAAAATGTGTTGAGGAGAATGAGACCCCTTTTTTTAATGATATACGCAACTTTCCAACTAAGCCGGAAATAGAGCAGTAGACCAATGCTTGCGACATTCCATAAAATCAGACATCATGAATTCTCTCATGACGGTATACTTGAAATTGACAGATGCTGCTTCAAGGTCGTTTGGCAGTTCAAAGATAAAAGAAGCAGCACTCCATCCGCTTCATATTAAACCAGACGGGAAGCAGATGCCGGAAACCTTTCCGTTTGGAATGTAAAATTTCAATATAAAAATAACTTTAAAGACATGAAAAAACAAACAGGCATCTGGATTGACACCTCAAAAGCAATCATTGTAACTTTTACCGATGGTAAAGAACATATAACAGAAATCGAATCTGACATTGAAAACCGCATTTACCATGAAAAAGAAGGCGACAAAGGAGCCATCATGGGAAGCCACCATCTTAATAACGAAAGGACATTTGATGAAAGAAAAGAACACAAGTTCGACCATTTTCTCAAAGATGTTTTATCACACATCAAGGAATCCGATGAACTCTATGTTTTTGGTCCATCAGAAACCAAAATAAAACTAAAACAAAAGATAGATGATGGAAAAACCATCCCAGACAACAAACTAAAATCCGTTGAAACAGCCGACAGTATGACCTTGAATCAGGTAGTAGCTAAAGTGAAGAAGTTTTATAATCTATAATATTGCATTCTGCTCCATCATAAATCCATCCTGCTAACATACACCGACAAAGTTTCGTTTTTTGCCAACCCACTAACCCAGCGCAGAAAAAAATGAAAGAGTGCAATCGCCAACGCTTTGTGCAACAGCATACTCCAGAATGTGTGAATGATGTAACTTATTTCCAAAATTGTGTAATGCTTATCCTTAAAAGGGCGTTCATCTTTACAAGATAATAATTCATTCACAATTTAAATAAAAATAAAATATGTGTTTTTCAGCAGAAGCAAGTTTTGCAGGAGGTATTA